>SLAV01000366.1 GCA_007126655.1 Haloferula sp.
CGCCAGCTTTGGGAAAAAGAATCGTTCGACCGACTCATTCGCAGCGAGTCCGACCTGATTGAGAAATACGACTACATCACCAGCAATCCCGTGCGTTCCGGACTGGTGGAACGCATGCGGGACTACGCATGGACATGGTGTCGGGAGTTCGCCGAAACATCGGAGCCCACAAGCGGCGGGGGCGCCGCTTGCAACACGCGGGGGCGCGTGTGGTCCCCCGTTCTCTCAGGCGACATCGCCTTCGAACTCTACGACACCTTCGGCTTCCCCATCGACCTCACCGAACTCCTCTGCGCCGAGCGCGGCCTCCATGTGGACATGCCCCGCTTCGAGAAACTCATGGAGCAACAGCGCGAGCGTGCCCGCGCCGCGCAGAAATCCAACGTCGTCCGCGCACTCGACATCACCACCGACGCCACCACCGAATTCCTCGGCTTCGAGCACGACGAATGCGAAGCCACCGTCCTCGAAGTCCACCCGCAGGACGACTCCCTCGTCATCATCACCGACCGCACCGTCTTCTACGCCGAAATGGGCGGCCAGGTCGGCGACACCGGCACCCTCGAAGTGGCTGGTGCCTCCGGCTCCGGCATCCCCATTTCCGGCGTCCAGCAAATCGCCAACGCCCGCGCCCTCGTGGTATCCCAAACCTCAAATATCAAATCTCAAATCAACCCAGGCGACAAAGTCATCCTCCGCCTCGACAAACAGCGCCGCCGCCCCATCGAAGCCCACCACACCGCCACCCACCTCCCCCACTGGGCGATCCACGAAGTCGTCTCCAAAGACGCCTCCCAGCAGGGTTCCTCCGTCGATGAATCCCGCCTCCGCTTCGACTTCAACAGCGCCGCCGTCACCACCGAACAGATCGCCGCCATCGAGGAAAAGGTGAACGCCGCCATCAAGGCCGGCGACCCCGTCTCCTGGATCGAACTCCCGCTCGCCGACATCAAACAACGCTCCGACATCACCCAGTTCTTCGGCGACAAATACGGCGAAATCGTCCGTGTCGTCCAGATCGGCGGCGCACCTCGGAAACTCGACGGCTACTCGATGGAACTCTGCGGCGGCACCCACGTCGGCCGCACCGGGGACATCGGCCTGTTCAAAATCAAATCCGAAGGTGCCATCGCATCCGGCGTCCGCCGCATCGAGGCCGTCTGCGGCGAAGCCGCCTGGGAGCACCTCCGCGAAGCCGTCGAGAAGTGGGACGCCGACATGACCGTCGCCAACGAAAAGCTCAAAACCGCCAACGAAAAACTCGCCGCCCTCGGCGAACCACCCGTCACCGCCCACGAGTTTCCACACGTCATGACCGCGATGCTCGTCGAGCGCGCCGACATCGGCCAGATCAACGCCACCTACGCCCACGCCCTGCGCACGCTCGAGGAAACCCGCCAAGCCGCCATCGAGGCCGAAAAGCGGATCAAGAAAATCCAGTCCGCCCAGGCCGCCCGCCTCGCCGACGAGGCCCTCGCCGACCTCATCGCCGCCGGCGGCCCCATCATCACCAGCTTCGAGGGCGACGCCTCGCTGCTCCAGGAACTCCAGAACGGCCTCAAGAAGAAAGCCTTCGCCGGTGCGGCCCTCCTCGTCGTCGATGACGGCAACAAACTCCACCTCGCCACCCACTGCGGCCCCGAAGCCCTCGCCGCCGGCCACAAGGCCGGCGACCTCCTCCGCACCCTCGCCGCCGTCGCCGGCGGCAAAGGCGGCGGCAAGCCCGACCAGGCCCGCGGCGCGGCCCCCGAGCGCGACAAGCTCGACGCCATCAAACAAGCCGCCACCGAGGCGCTTAAATAACGGGGTGGCTCCCTCCGGGTGCCATGAATCGCCCCCCTACATTCGCAGAAAATTCTCCAGCAACCGCTTCCCGTCCTGCGTCAGGATCGACTCGGGGTGGAACTGCACGCCGTGCACCGGGTGCTCCTTGTGCATCAGACCCATGATTTCGCCCTCCTCGGTCCAGGCGGTGATTTCCAGGCAGTCGGGCACCGTTTCGCGGCGGACGATGAGCGAGTGGTAGCGCGTGGCCTCGAAGGGATCGGCCATCCCGGCGAACACGCTCCCGCCCTTGTGGTGGATCGGCGAGGTCTTGCCGTGCATCAGCCGCTCCGCGCGCACCACCTCGCCGCCATACACCTGGCCGATCGACTGGTGGCCCAGGCACACGCCGAGCACCGGCGTGTTGGCTCCGACCGCGGCGATCAGGTCGCAGGAAATCCCGGCCTCGTTCGGCGTGCACGGCCCGGGTGAGACGCAGATCCGCGAGGGCTTGAGGGCCACGGCCTCCTCCACGGTGATCGCGTCGTTGCGCACCACCTTCATCTCCGCGCCCAATTCGCCGAAATACTGAACGAGGTTGTAGGTGAAGGAGTCGTAGTTGTCGATGATCAGCAGCATGGCGTCCGTTTCATTCCAAGGTGGATGCGAGGGCGATCGCGCGCAACATGCCCTTCGCCTTGTTCACCGTCTCGTTGTATTCGTAGGTGGGATCGGAATCCGCCACCACGCCCGCGCCCGCCTGCACATACGCCCTGCCGTCCTTGAGCAGGCAGGTGCGCAGGGTGATGCACGAGTCGTGCGAGCCGTCGAATCCGAAATACCCCACCGCGCCCGCGTAGGCGCAGCGCTTGTGCTTTTCCAGCGAGTTGATGATCTGCATCGCGCGGATCTTCGGCGCGCCGCTCACCGTGCCGGCGGGGAATGTCGCGCGCAGGACGTCATAGGCGTTGTGCGAGTCATCCAGCTCGCCGGTCACGTTCGAGACGATGTGCATCACGTGGCTGTAGCGCTCGACGATCATGAAATCGTCCACCTTCACCCTGCCGTGTTTCGCGATGCGGCCCACGTCGTTGCGCGCCAGGTCCACCAGCATCAGGTGCTCGGCGCGCTCCTTCGGGTCGGCCAGCAGGTCGGCCGCCAGCGCGTCGTCCTCCTCCGGCGTCTTCCCCCTCCAGCGCGTCCCGGCGATCGGGCGGATGTCGATGCGCCCGCCGATCGACCGCACGTGCACCTCCGGCGAGCTGCCGACGAGTGCGAAGTCGCCCAGCTCCAGCACGAACATGTAGGGCGACGGGTTCACGTGCCGGAGCGCGCGGTAAAGGTCCACCGGAGGCCGGGAAAACGGGGTCTCGAAGCGCTGGCTCGGCACGAATTGGAAAATGTCGCCCGCCGCGATGAACTCCTTGCCCTCGCGCACCATGTTTTCGAATTCCTCCCGCGTCGTGTTGCTCGGTGCCTCCAGCTCCGGTGCCTCCGCCATGCCGTTGAGCGCGGGCACGTGCAGCGGGCGGTTCAGGATTTCCACCAGCGAGGCCACCCGCCCGCGCGCGGCCGCATGCGCCTCCTCGGGCGTGTCGTGATCGTCGATGAACGCGTTGGCGATCACCAGCAGCCTCCGCAGGCGGTGGTCGAAGACCAGCAGCGTGTCCGCCAGCATGAACACCGCGTCCGGCACGCCGAGCGGGTCCGGCGGCGGCTCGCCGAGCGTCGGCTCGAACTGCCGCACCGCGTCGTACGCCAGGTAGCCGACCATCCCGCCGGCGAACGGCGGCAGCGCGTCGAGCGCCACCGGCCGGTAGCGCTCCATCTCCGCGCGCAACGCGTCGAGCACGTCGCCCTCCGCCGTGAAAGTCCGGTCCTCCCCGCCGCCACGGATCGTGATTTCGCGTCCCCGCGCCTCGAACACGCGCCGCGGCCCGCTGCCGACGATCGACCAGCGCCCCGCCTTCTCCGTGCTTTCCGCACTTTCCAGCAGGAACGAATGTTTGCCGTCGCGCACCTTGAGGTAGGCCGAGAGCGGCGTTTCGAAATCCGCCGCCAACTGGGTGAACACGGGCACCACGTTTCCCTGCCGCGCGAGCGGGAGGAAATCCTGCAAAGTCGGCTGCACCGGAAGTTGGCTTACCACGCGCGAAGTCTGCCCATCACCGCCCGATTCGCAAGCACTTCCAACCCGGGTTGCACACCTCGACGGAACGTCGCGCGGATCCGCCGGGCACCCGTCACGGCAGCTCCAGCAGCTCAATCATCTTCTCGCCCATTGCCGTGCCGTTCAGATACTGGCTCTCGCCGTTGTGGTTCCAATGGAAGCCGAAGTTGCTCGGCGATTCCTCCTGCGGACGCCAGAACGGCCGGGCGTCGGTGACGCGGAGGTTGTCCTGGAAGCGCGGGTATTTCTCCGCATCCGCCAGGGCGAGCTGGGCCAGCTCCACGGTCGTGTATCCCTCAGGCGGATCCATGGCGGTGGTCGTGATCGAGAATGGCAGATCCGGATTGCCGAACTCGGCGCGGATGTCGTCGATGAAATCCACCAGGTTCGCCTCATATTCGGCGGATGCGCTGTCACTGACACGGTCGTTCCAGCCCTGGTGGAAACCCACGCCCGCGATCCGGTAGCCCATCCCCTCGAATTCGGGAAACTCCCCGCCGAGGCCGCCCAGCGTTTCGCGCGCGATGTCGAGCAACTCCAGATAATACGGGCCGGTCTCGCCGCCGCGCTCGGCCACGGCCGACGGCGGGCGGAGGTCTTCGACGAGGCTGATGCCACCCCAGGCGAGCTTGAGCAGCAGCACGGGCCGGTCCGCGAAGTGGTCGCCCACGGCCCAGCCAAAGCCGTATTCCGGCCCGAACCAGGTGCTGCCCTGGCCGAACCCGTTGGTCAGATCCCCCTTCCGCACCACCCTCGGACTGCCGATGAAGTTGCTGCGCCACCAGATCTTCACGTCCTCGCGGGCGATCCAATCACTGGTTTCGGGTTCGGCGGGATCGACGAGCAGGCGGCGGTAATCGACGTCCGGGAAATCCTCGTCGTTGATCACGAGATTGCGCAGCGATCCGAGACCCGCCGGAATTTCCCGCGGATTGTCCGGGCCGCTTGGAAGCGCCGGATCAAAATCCGGATTTCCACCCTCGTTCACCTTGCCGTGGCCGACCATGTTCGACTGGCCGATCAGCAGGAAAACCTGCACGCCGTCCGCATCGTTGTCCCACGTCTGGAACGAGCCGCTGAAAGTATCCGGAATGACGCGCCCGGCGGGCGTCGTGATGTTTTCCGCACCCACCGCGTAGGTGGTGCCCGGTGCGAGGACCGCGTCGATGGTGAGGATGATTTCGTTGCCGCCGGGCGACAGCGTGGCAGCCGTGACCGGGATCGGGGTGCCATCGAGCGTGACGGTGAAGTTGGCGAGGTCACCCACCGAGTGCGGGTCGATCGGCTCGGAGAAACGCAGCGTCACCGTGTCGCCGGAGCCGAAGGCCTGCGACAGCTCCGGGGCGGAGGGATCCGGCGGGCCGACCAGGAAGAACATCCGTTCCGCATCCGGCACCGGATTCGGAATCGGGCCGAGGCTGGTGCGGTTCTCACTGGCGTGGGCCGGAATCGCGTGATGCATGCCATGCATGTGGAATTCCTCCAGATCCGTTGACCAATACAGGCCGTAAACCTCGCCGGGATTCGATTTCCACGTCAGCGCAACCTCGCCACGGTCTTCCGATACCGTGATGTCGGTGAATTCCAGCGGCTCCGGCGGAACCACGGGTGCGGCCGGAGCAATCTGCAGGCCGTTGAGATGGAGACGGTAATTGTCATCGAACCCATCGGCAACTGCGGCCCCCTTGCCGGAAAAGGTGATCACTCCCTCGGAATCCGCCTCCACGCTCTGGAACAGCGCGAAATTGACTCCGGAGACAAAGGATGACCCGTTCAGCGCCCCATCCGTGCCGTCCACAACCTGGCTGGCCAAACCGGGGAACGCGGTGGGGTTCGCGGTGCTCCATGTGCCTTTCTGGCGCTCCAATGTCCCCGCCTGATGACGATGGCTGACGAGCCAGACGTCGTAGCTCCCCCCAGGTTCCAGCCCGTTGAGGGTCACCGTGCGCGAGAGCCCTCTGCCGAAGTCGGTGAGTGTGGCTCGAAGCATGGTGAGCGAAGGCCCGGTCCCGTCGCCACGGCCTTCGGCAAAATTCGTCGCGACGGTGACCGTGGTCGGCTCGCCGGCGGAGTCCAGCACGACACCCGATGACGAGTTGGCGGCGTATTGGTTCCAGGTCGTGCCCAAGCCGCCTGCCGGGCCTTCCAATGATGCCTCCGCCTCCGGGTCGCCGGGTCCGGGAGTGAACTGATGGAAATTGACGTTGATCAGCTCGAAACCGGAGGCGGCCATTGAGCTGGCGAGCAAGAGCGGCAGAATGCGCAGGGTGTTCATCGGGTGGATGGATCGGATGGTGCGAACAAAAAACCGGGGGAAACGGATGCGAACCCCGCTTCCCCCGGTCGGAGATTTCAAATGCGGCAATCAATCACCTCAGCCACGGCGGCGGCGAAGCAGCGCGAGCAGGCCGATTGAGCCGAGAAGGGCGGTGGTGGGTTCGGGGATCACCACGGCATCGAACGTCGTGCCAACGCGGATTTCATCCAGGGCATTCTCGAACCGGCCCTGGTTGATCACGAGGAGATCCAGTTCCGAAGCATCGATGCCGTCGGCATAAGTCGCGGATGTGTTGCCCGAATCGAACGCGGCCTCGGTGATCGCTGAAAGCGGGACGTCCTCTCCGAACATCATCGCTTCCACCGTGGTCGAGTCTCCGAAGGTGAATCTCATCACCAGGAGCATGTCCACATCGGTGGGGGGAAGCGTGGGTCCGACCGTGCGGGAGAAATTTTCCCATGCGTTCGCGCCGGTGTTGCTGTCAACGATCGTGGGAACCAGATTCCCGGTGTTCCACACGTTGGACGATCCAGTGTACGGTGACGAGCCGATGAAGGAGGTATCCGATGACTCGAATGCCCGGCTACGATCCCACATGGTCCCGCTGGCAAGTCCGATGTGGGGTCCGGCTCCGAAAGCCCGGTTTGGCAGATGATAGATGGTGCTCATCCACAACACGTTTCCGGCACCGGCCATGGTCGCGGCATTTTGATCCAACTGACGATGCACGGCGACATCCGAGGAACCGGTGTCGGTCGCTCCCATGTAGCGCACCGAGGCAGGAGCGGTCGGGTAGCCATTGTCCATCGTCCCGTCCCAGGTGAGTGACCCGGTGCCGGATGAGTCATAGACATTGCCCGCCCGGTCTGCGGTGTGGCTGATCTCCCAACCGCTGGCGAAGCCAATGCCTCCATTTTGTCCGGTGAGTTCCCCGAGATCGTAATCAAAACTTTCATAGACGAGCAGTGCCGCATTGGCCGCCGGACAGACCGCCAGGACACCTGCGAGAGCGATGGCTGATTTCATTTGGTTTTTCATGGTTTGGGATGGTATTTTGTTCGGATGATGTGGATGCTGCTTGGCTGTAGCCGCTGCGTTCAAGCACTACCAGTGTGTCATTTTCCTACGTCCCGTCCAGTCACACGATCGTGCGATCCACAGGCCATCGGACTTGCACGGATACTGTCGCATGGGATGCCAGCCGGAAAAGCAGTGCCAACGGGAAAGAGGGATTCCGCATGCCCGGCATCTTGGCTGGATTTGGGGGCTGGATTTGGCCAAGTTGGCTTGGATGAAGATTTTCGTGACCGCCATTCCCGCGCTGTTGCTTGCCTGCGTGCCGGCGGGTGGAATGGCGCGCGCCGAACGGACGGACGCCGGAATGGTCGAGCGGCTGACCGGGTGGTTCAGTCCCGAATTCCGGCGCGACCAGAGGAGGCTGGCAGCCGTGAACCTGGAATTGAAAAGCCTGCCCGCGCTGGTCCCGCAGCCATTCGCGTGGCGATACGGTTTCCGCAGCAAGACACAACTCAACCCGGATGTTCCGCAATGGCTGCAGATCGACCTCGGCGGGAAACGCGTGATCGACCGGATCGTGCTGGTGCCCGCCCACATCCCGCCACTAGGCAAACAGGGTGCGGGCTACGGATTTCCACTGCGCTTCAGGATCGAGGTGGCGATGGATGCGGACATGCGCGACGCGGTCACCGTGGTGGACCAAAGCGCGGCGGATTTCCCCAATCCCGGCCGCTACCCGGCGGACTTCCGCATCCCGCCGGTGGAAGGGCGGCATGTGCGGGTGACCTCGACGCGGCATTTCCCCATCGACGAGGGGTTCATTTGGGCGCTGGAGGAACTGCTGGTGCTGTCGGGAAACCACTCGCTGGCGACGTTGCGTCCGGTGACCACATCCAGCTCGCTGGAGATGTTCCCGAACTGGTCGGCATACCGTTCGCAAAACGGCCAGAGCGCGCTCGGCCTGCCGGTGACGGCCGAACCCAGTCCGACATCCGGCTACCTGAGCGCGACGACGGACGACCCGGACGAACTCAAGTGGCTGCACATCGACCTGGGTGATGAGTATCGGCTCGATGAAGTGCGGCTCATCCCGATCCAGCCCGGCAGATACGAGACATTGGGCGAACGCTCCTTCCCGCGCGCGTGGGCGGTGGAGCTTGCCGAGGATCCCGCGTTCGAGCGGGTTGTCTGGCGGGACGAGAGGGGGCCGCACAACCTCGTCGGTTATCCCGGCGATTGCGCGGTGTTCGCTGTCATCGATGGTGCCCGCGGGCGGTACCTGCGCATCCTGGCACTCAAGCACTGGGGCACCGGCGACCGCTCCGGCTACGGTCTTGCGGAAATCCAGGCCTACTCGGGCGACCGCAACGTGGCACTCGGCAGGCCGGTCGCCGCCAGCGACGAGGCGGATGGCGGCACCCGCTGGTCGCCGGCCTTCGTCACCAACGGCTTCAGCAGCCGCCACCGGCTCATCGAGATACCCGATCACCTCGACCTGATCGCCCGGCGGGCGGTTCTCGAACGCGAGCGCGACAGCCTGGTCCGGAAACACACCCGCCGGGTGCGCGCGACCGGGCTGGTTCTCGGCTACAAAGGCGGCTCGCTGGGCGGAGCCACCCTGGCGGGTCTTTGCCTGCTGCTGTTGCGCCAGCGCGTCATGCGCCGCCGCGCGGTGTCCCGGCTGCGCGGGCAGATCGCCCGCGACCTGCACGACGACATCGGCAGCAATCTCGGCGGAATCGTCCTGATCAGCGAGGTGGGCATGCGTCAACAGGGCGACCCGCAGGTGCGCGAGGACTTCCGCACCATCATGGAGGCGGCCGAAGGTGCCTCGCAATCGATGGAGGAGATCATCTGGCTGGTCGAAGACGGGCGCGACGGCCTGCGCGACCTGATCGTGCGGATGCGGCGGTCGGCCGGCCTGATCCTCGGCGAAAACCACCGGTTTCTGCTGGAGCCGGAGGATTTCGCCAACCGCACGGTCTCCCTGTTTTTCCGCAGACACTTCTTTTTCGCCTTCAAGGAAACCCTGCACAACGCCCGCCGCCATGCCCGGGCATCCATGGTGGAGGTGCGCGTCACCGTCGCCGGCAGGGAGGTGACCTTCGAGGTCGCGGACGATGGCATCGGGTTCGATGCGGAGGGCGTGGCAGGCAAAGGCCACGGCCTGACCAATCTGCGGCGGCGGGCGGACCGGCTGGGCGGCGCGTGCCAAATCCACAGCACCCCCGGCAAAGGCACCCGCGTGACCTTCCGGGCCGACATCAAAAACTCCATGACATCATGAATGAAATGAACGACGTAAGGGAAATCCTGGTTTGGCTGGTGGAAGACCACGCGGTGTTCCGCACCAGCGTGCGGCGCGGTGTGGACAGCCTGGCCGACATGAGGTGCGGCCGGTGTTTCTCCACCGCGGAGGAGGCCCTCGGCGCGCTCGAAAGTGATGAAGCACCCGACGTGATCCTGCTCGACGTGAATCTGCCCGGCACGGACGGCATTTCCGCGCTGCCCGAGTTCAAGGCCCGCGCCCCGGCATCGCGGGTGATCGTCCTCACCGTATTCGATGATGCGGACAAGATCCTGCGCGCCGTCTGCGCGGGCGCGACGGGATACGTCCTCAAGTCGGCCGGCATCGACCAAATCAGCGAGGCCATCCGCCAGGTGATGGACGGCGGCGCGCCCATGACCCCCGGGGTGGCCCGCAAGGTGCTCGACGCCTTCGCC
>SLAV01000062.1 GCA_007126655.1 Haloferula sp.
CAGCTGGCCGAGTTCGAGAGCGCCCGACTGACCGATCAGAACGCACTGTCGCGCGATATCATGGCCTGGCAGCTTGACCACCTGATCGACGGGGCGGTGTTCGCCTGGCACGATTTCCCGGTCAACCAGTTGATGGCCGTGCATAACCTGCTGCCGGGTTTCATGACTGATCAGCATCCGCTGCGAGACGAGCGCGATCTGCACTTCTATCGCCAGCGTCTGGAGCAGTTTCCGGCTGTGTTCGAAGGCACGCTGGCGGTGTTTGATCATCGCCGGGAGCGCGGCATCCTGCCGCCGCGCTTTGCCGTCGAAAAGACCATTCGCGACAGTCGGGCCTTCATCGACGGGCCGGCCGACGAGAATCCGCTGGTGGTTGAAATCATTGCTCGTCTCAAGCGTCAGGGCCAGACCGACGAGGATTTCCTGGCCGTTTGGCAAGCGCGTCTGGCCGAGACAGTCAACGCCTCGGTTTTCACGGCCTACCAGGCTTTCATTGATGGCCTCGAAGAGCGGCTGGACGGCATCGAGAGCAATGATGGTGTCTGGCGGCTGCCTGAGGGTGAGGCCTATTATCGCTGGTTGCTTCGCGGTCACACCACCACCGGCCTGGGCCCGGACGATATTCATGAACTGGGCCTGTCTGAAGTCGAGCGTATCGAGGGCGAGATGGATCGCATCCTGTGCAGCATCGAGCGCTGCGAGGGAACGGTAGGCGAGCGGATGATGGCCCTGAACGCCGAGCCGGACCAGCTGTTCGAGGATTCCGACGCCGGCCGCGAGGCAATCCTTGCCGCTTACCGCGAAATCGTTGCCGAGATTGCCGATGGGCTGGATGGCTGGTTCCATGACGGGCCGACAGCGCCGCTGGAAGTCCAGCGCGTGCCGCTGTACCGCGAGGAATCGGCCTTCCTGGCCTACTATTCGCGCTCGCCCGGTGAGGGTCAGCCGGGTCGGTTCTTTGTCAACCTGCGCTCGGTGGAAGACCACCCCCGGTTTGGTCTTCGCACCCTGGCCTACCACGAAGCGATTCCCGGGCATCACTTGCAGATCAGCCGCATGCAGTCCATGCCGAACGTGCCGGATTTTCGTCGCCAGGTTAGCCTGCACGCCCATGCCGAGGGCTGGGCGCTGTATGCCGAGCAGCTGGCCTGGGAAATGGGTTTCCATGACGACCCGCTGGATAATTTGGGACGCCTGCAGGCCGAGCTGTTCCGCGCCGTCCGCCTGGTCGTCGATACCGGCATGCACCATCATCGCTGGTCGCGTGAGCGTGCCATTGATTACATGCACGCCACTACCGGCATGCCGCTGGGCGATGTGGTGGTGGAGATTGAACGCTACCTGGTCATTCCCGGCCAGGCCACCTCGTTCAAGGTGGGCATGATGCGCATGCTGGCCATGCGTGAGCGGGCTGCCGAGGCCTTGGGCGATGACTTCGATATCCGCGATTTCCACCGGGTAATTCTCGACAGCGGCGCCATGCCGCTGGACTTGCTGGACCGCGTGGTTGACGCCTGGATCGCCGAGTCGACCGGGTGAGTGAGAACAAGCGGCGAGAAGCCGGTGAGGTCGATTGGCGGGTCCGCCACGACTTGCTTTTGCTTGGTTGCCGACATCACGCCCGTCGCGCGGCACAGGCTGAGCAGACGCTGGCCGACCTTCAGGCCAGCCGCTTGTGGCGCTTGAGTGGCTGGCCACGGGCAACTGTATCTCGACTAAGAGACCTCAAGCGTCGCGGGCTAGCGCGGCTGATGCGAACGGCGCCGGGCCTCATTGCCTATCGGCTGTGGCGGCGCCTGCGGTCGCGGGTTGGCCAGGGCACGGCGGTCAGCAAGGCCGATTTTCGTCGTCAGTCAGAACAGCGCCTGGCCGCATTCCTGGCCAGTGACGAGCGGCTTGGCCTGCCCTGCGACCCTAGCCCCAAGATCAGTATCGTGCTGGTGTTCTATCACCAGGCCGCGCTCAGCCTGGATTGCCTCCGTTCGATCATCGCCCACTGCGACCAGCCGGTCGAGGTGATCATCGTCGACAACGCCTCGGCGGATCAGACCCCGGCGCTGCTCGATCGGCTGGACGGTGCGGTGGTGATTCGCAACGACAGCAACCGGGGGTTTGTCGAGGCCGTCAACCAGGCTGCCAAGCAAGCGCGAGGCCGCCACCTGCTATTGCTGAACAACGATGCTGAGCTACTGCCCGGCTCGTTGAGCGCGGCGCTGTCGACGCTGGAATCCGGCCTCGACATTGGCGCGGTGGGTGGCCGGATTGTGCTGCTGGACGGGCGCCTGCAGGAGGCCGGCAGCCTGGTCTGGGCCGACGGCAGTTGTGCCGGTTATGGCCGGGGCGAAGACCCCGAAGCGGGCGAGTTCATGTTTCGCCGTCCGGTGGATTACTGCTCGGGTGCCTTTCTGCTGACGCCGCTGGCGCGCTTCCGCGCGCTGGGTGGTTTCGATACGGTGTTCTCACCCGCCTACTACGAAGAAAGCGACTATTGCCTTCGCTTGCAGGATCAGGGCTGGCGAGTGATTTACGAACCCTTCGCCGTGATCC
>SLAV01000262.1 GCA_007126655.1 Haloferula sp.
CGGAGGTGGAAATGGTGACGGTGATGGAAGGCGGTGAGAACACCAACGGCCACGGCGTCGGCGTGGGCGACCTGAACGGCAGCGGCCGCAACGACATCATCTACAAGAACGGCTGGTATGAGCGGCTGGAGGACGGCGAGTGAGCCACGAGGTGCCGGCCTGTTGGTGTGGCGGGATGGGGCAGTGCGTTGGTGATGCGGTGCGGTCAGGGATGTGATTTCCGAGGATCTCCTCGCCGCCATTCACAATTTCATTCTCCGGCACGGCAGAAGTGCCGTGCCTCCGGTGCGCTGCCGCTCATGTGAAATGATCCGCCATGGACAACCCACCTTTATCAATCCTCGACGGCAAGGCGGATGAAGCGGCGGTGGTGAGAGCCAACCGGGTCGGGATCGAGAATGCGGACCCGCTCGGTGAGTTCGTCCACCTCGTGGAGGATTTCCACGTCGGCCCGGGTGTCGTGATGCCAGGTGCGCATGTTGGTCGAGGTTTCGAGGCGGAATTCCAGTTCGCTGAGTTTGCGCCGCGTCCACTCGAATCCCTGGTGGGTGTGGCCGCCGGCCTCGATGGTGATGGGGCGCGGCAGGCGGTCGCCGGGATCCTCGCCTGGAGCGATGCCGATGGCGAATTCCATCAGCACGCCCACGCCGTTGCCGCTGGGGTCGGCGTTCGGGTCGCTCACGTCGTGGAGGAACCAGTCCGGATCCGGATAGACCTGGCGCAGGTGGCGTTGATAGAACGTCGGCAGGCGGAAGTAGGCGAAGCCCTCCGACCACGGGCTGTGTGCGAAGCGTTGGTCGCGAGCGCGGATGCGCCAGAACCAGCGGCCGGACGGGAGGGCGGTGCCGCCGGGCAGGTCGCCGAGGAAGTAGGCGGCCAACTGGCCGGGGCCGGCCACCGACGGAGCGACGACGATGCCGGGCGCGTCCACCGCGATGGTCGAGAACGCCGGATCGGCCGAAATCTGGATGTGGTAGTCGAGCACGAAATCGCCTGGGTCGGGGTCGCTGGTTTGCACCCACACCAGCAGGCCGTCGCCATCGAGCATGAGCGAATCGTTGGACGGGCCGGTGATTTGCACGGGCAGCGGCGGGTTGTTGAACTCGTTGAGGTTGAAGCCGACCGCCTCGCTCCACGGGCCGCTGATGTCGCCTTTCAAAGCACGGGCCCGCCACCAGTAGGGGGCGTTGTCCGGCAGGTCGATATCGACCTGCCACGAGGTGGTCGCCGCTCCCGAGGCGATCGACGGCACCTGGGCGACAAGCTCGGTAAGCCCGGCATCAGCGAAGACCTCGAACTGGTGGACCAGTCCGTCGCTTTGATAGTCGGTTGCGTTCTCAACCGTCAGTGTCGGGCGGACGATGGTGACCGTTTCGTTCTCGAACGGGGAGACGGGCACCGGTGCGGAGGGTGTCACCGGGCCGATGCCCAGGCTCGCCACGGCGGCGAAGCCCGTCCGCCAACTGGTGCCAGCGTCGCTGCGGAAACGCAAACGCAGGTTCTCCCCGGCATGGTCGGTGAGATCCGCCTGGAGGCGTGTCCATTCGCCGATATCCGTGTTGGAAAACGAGGTGCCCGGCAGGTTGCTCCAATTCAATCCGCCGTCTGAGGAAATCTGGATCGAGAAGGCGTAGTGCCTGGCTAGCTCTGCGCGCAGCCAGCAGGTGAGCAGGAATTCACCTTCCTCGGGAACGGCGATCTCCCTGGCGAGTGCGAGATAGTTGGCTCCGTGTGCCGAGTTCCAGACGGTGTTCGTCATGGCCGGCCAGCCATCGACCGTGGCGACCGACCAGCCGCTGGTGATCCAGGAATCCGCCGTCCCGGTGAAGTCGTCGAAGAAAGCGGTAAGGGCGTCTTCCGCCTGATCATTCTCGACGATCTGGAGCGAGGCGATGCGCCAGCCGTCGCCGACGCTGTCGTCATGGTTCGCGGTGAGGCGGAAGCGGAGCCAAAGCGAGTCGGACGCCCGCCAGGGCGAGAGATCGATGCGGGTGTCTGCCCAGTCGGTTCGCGACCCGCGCAGCGAGTGCACGCGCGTCCAGGATGACCCGTCGTTGTCCGAGACCTCGACGTAGGCATGATCGCCGTTGCCGAGATCGTATCGGTCGCGGAGGGTCAAAACGGGCCAATCCATGCCGCTGAGGTCGAGTGCGGTTTGGGCCGCGGTGTCCGTGGATGGCAGATAGTCGCCGACCGCGTCCACCAGCGCCGGCGAGCCGTCCTCGCCCAACGATGCCACCTGCCAGGTGCCGGTGGTCGTCCAGTCCTCGCCAAGCCCTGCGGCGAAATCCTCGTTCCACGGTGGTGTGATGGCGAGAGTACTTGCGGATACCGTGTTCGACCCGGCGGTGACACCGTCTTCATTCACGGTGAAGACGCGGTAATGATATGTCGTGCGCGCCTGGAGGCCGGTATCGGTGACGGTGGTTTCCGCCTGATCGTCGCTCTGGAAGACGAGGGAGTGGCCGGTGTGGACGTTGGCGGCGGTGTGGCGGTAGATTTCGTAGCGGGCGAAGGATTCGCCGAGGGTGGTGGGTGACCAG
>SLAV01000368.1 GCA_007126655.1 Haloferula sp.
CCCTTCGCCGGCTGCTGACTCCACTGGTGGCCCTGCTGGCCCTTGGCCTGCTGGCCGGTTGCGCGACCACGTCGCTGTCGCCGGCGCCGGTCGAGCAGCGCACCGTGGAAGAACAGGTGCGCGCACCAGCGGCCGAAGAAACCCGTGGGCTTCAGGTTTATGCGCTGCGCAACCCGGCCGTGGTTGAACTGCGTGACTCAGCGGCTGAAGCCGAAGCCCGTGGTGATCTCGACCGGGCCGCACTGCTGCTGGAGCGCGCCCTTCGCATTGAATCACGCGACCCTGAGTTGCTGCAGGACATGGCCGAAATTCGCCTGGCCCAGGGCAACTGGTCGCAGGCGGAAAGCTACGCTCGCCGTTCGTTTGATACCGGTCCACGGGTGGGCGAAATCTGCCAGCGCAACTGGCGCACCATTGCCCTGGCGATGGAACGCGAAGCCCGTTTCGACGAAGCCAGCGAGGCGCGCCAGCGCCTGAACAATTGCCAGGTCGAGCCGCCGCCGCGGTTCTGACGGCCCGATGACCGAACTGGCCAGGCAATTTGCCGGCGAAGGCCCGCTGGCCGAGCTGCTGCCCGGCTTCCGCCCCCGGCCCGGCCAAATCGAGCTGGCCGAACGCATCACTGCCTGCCTTGACCAGGGCCGCGATCTGGTCGCCGAGGCCGCCACCGGCACCGGCAAGACGCTGGCCTACCTGCTGCCGGTGCTGGCCCGCGAGGGGCGCAGCATCATCTCGACCGGCACGCTGAACCTTCAGGACCAACTGTTCAACCGCGACTTGCCGCTGGCGCTGAAGGCCAGCGGCGTCGAAAAGCGCGTGGCGCTGCTGAAAGGGCGCGCCAACTACCTGTGCCCGCAGCGCCTGCAAACCCATCTGGACGAACAGAGCGATCGCGACAGCGAACTGGCTGCCGAGCTGAGAGAAGTAGCCCGCTGGGCACGCCACAGCGAGCGCGGCGAAATCAGCGAGATCGAGAGCATCAGCGCCCGTTCGCCAGTCTGGCCGCTGGTGACCTCCACCCAGGACAACTGCCTGGGCAGCGACTGCCCGATGCTCAAGGACTGCCCGCTGGCCCACGCCCGGCGCAAGGCCCAGGATGCCGACATCGTGGTGGTCAACCACCACCTGCTGTTTGCCGACATGGCGCTAAAGCACACCGGCTTTGGCGAGGTGCTGCCCGGCGCCGATGCGGTGATCATCGACGAGGCCCACCAGGTGCCGGAAACGGCGATGCGCTTTTTCTCGCGCGGCGTCAGCGCCTGGCAGGTGAAGGAACTGGCCCGCGACAGCCTCGCCGCCTGTGGCCAGGCCGCTGGCAGCCTGCAACTGCTGCGCGTGCCCATCCAGGCCCTGCGTGACGAACTGGACCAGTGCGTCAGCGCCTGCGTCGACCTGCCGCCACGCGGCGACCATGCCCGTCTGACTCACTTGCAATCCCGTTTCGAATCACTGGCCCAGCGGCTGGCCGAACTGAAAGGCGCGCTGGACCCGGTGGCCGAACAGACCCGCGAGATGGGCAACTGCGCCGACCGCGCCGGCCTGCTGCTGGACGGCCTGCGAGCCTTCATGACCGGCGAAGAAGGCACGGTGCGCTGGTTCACCAACCGGCGCGGCCGATTCTCGCTGCAGATCACCCCGCTGGACATTGCCGGGCCGCTGACCGCGCTGCGCGAACACAACCCGGCCACCTGGATCATGACCTCGGCCACCCTGGCGGTGGCCCGTCGCTTTGACCACTTCACCCGTCGCCTGGGGCTGGACGATGCCGACGAGGTGATCATCGCCAGCCCGTTCGACTACGCCAATCAAACCCGGCTGTGGCTGCCCACCGGTCTGCCCGAACCGCGAGATCCGGGTTTCGGGCCCCAGTTGCTTGAACAGGTGATGCCGCTGCTGCGCGCCAATGGCGGCCGGGCGTTCTTGCTGTTCACCGCCCACCGGGCGCTGAACCAGGCGGCCGAATGGCTGCGCGCCCACAGCGATTTCCACCTGCTGGTGCAGGAAGAAGCCCCGCGCCAGGTGCTACTGCAACGCTTTCTGGATACCCCCCGGAGCCTGCTTTTGGGCGCGGCCAGTTTCTGGGAAGGCGTAGACGTGCCCGGCCCGGCACTCAGCCTGGTCATCATCGACAAGCTACCCTTCGCCTCGCCCGACGACCCGGTGCTCGAAGCCACCATGAAGGCGGTGCGCGAGGCCGGCGAAAGCCCGTTCAGCCAGGTGCAACTGCCGCAGGCGGTGCTGGCGCTGAAGCAGGGCGTCGGACGGTTGATTCGCCAGGCCGACGATTTCGGCGTGCTGGTGATCGGCGACCCGCGCCTGAAAAGCAAATCCTACGGACGGCTGTTTCTTAACAGCCTGCCGCCGATGACACCGGTCGACAGCGGAGCCGAGGCGGCGGCGTTTCTTCGCCAGAAGCATGAGATAGGCGGTGAAAGGTGAAGGGTAAAAGGGGGGCGATTTCGTCGTTTTTCTTTTGAAGAATCCGGGGCCTGGACGAGCGACCGGAGCTGCCAGCAAGGGGCGCGGGGGCTTGGATATCGAG
>SLAV01000230.1 GCA_007126655.1 Haloferula sp.
ATAAAACGAAACTCGTTATATTATTGACGCTGGGTTTCATGCGGCGTGGATGAAGTCGCGTCCGAGCCGCCAGCCGCGTGATTGCAGTTCACGCCGGATTTGGTCGCGCACACCGCGTTTGGCGACGCCGGTGACGATGAAGGCCTTTTCCCTTGGCGGCATGTCTTTTGGGAGTATCACGCGCAGGCCGTCGCGCCGGGGACCGCATTTTTTCGGGTCGATATCGATATGGCCGGTGATTGCGACGCCGTGACGCGCGAGGCCGGAGAAACGCCCGCGTGTGATCCGGCCTGCTCCCCAGAGCCAGATTTCCCGGCCAGGGCGCACGTTTTCGCGTAGCCAGTCGGCGAGGTAATTGAGCTTGGTTTGGTAGAATTTGCCCGGGTCGTAGCGGGGGTGGGTGCGGGAGAGGCGGGCGGGGGAGTCGTTCCATGTGAGAATGTGGCGCGGAACCTTGCCGAATTTCACTCCGTGCGAGATCCAGCGAAGCCAGAGTTCGTAGTCCTCGGGAAAATCCCCGTCGCGATATCCACCGAAACATGCTGGGAGTTCCCTGCGGAACATGACGCTGGGATGGGCGACGGGAGATTCGATGAAACGATGGATCGCGATGTCCTCCGGGCGGACGAGGGTGTTGAGCCACTGGACGTAATTGGCGAATCCCCCGGGCGTGCCACCGTGCTTGACGAGTCCCGAGATGACGCCGAGTTCGGGGTTTTCGGTCGCGTGAGCGAGTTGTGAAGCGAGGCGGCCGGGCATCATGGTGTCGTCGGCGTCCATGCGGGCGATCCATTCGCCGCGGCAGCGGGTGATGCCGTAATTCAGGGCTGCCGCGATGCCTTCTGGACTGCCTGTGTGCGGTTTGACGCGCGGATCACGGGTGGAATATCGCTCGATGATCGCTTGTGTGGCGTCGGTCGAACCGTCGTCGATGACGACGAGTTCCCAGTCAGCGAAGGTTTGGGTAATGATGCTTTCGAGGGCGGCCCGGATGGTCTTTTCCGCGTTCCTGGCCGACATGAGGACCGAGATGCGGTGATGTTGCCTGAGATCGCATTTCGTTTTCACTCCCCAATATTTTTCTGCAAATCCCGGAGTGTGCAAATGCCCTGGCTGCGGGCGACGGCGGAGGCATTTCCCCGAATGGGACGTGCTCCGGTGGTTCGTTTCGGCCCGAAGCGCCGTCTGTTTTCGTGAAACAGGTCGTTGACGAAGCCGCTGCCTCCCACGGCGACGCCGTCCGTGAAGTGGCGGATGCGACCCGCCAGTGCCTGGCCGGGGGAAGCTCCACCGCCGGGGTCGTGCTTACGGGTGGCATTTCCCGACCGGAGGGCTCGAATCCGCGCCATGGTTTCTTCGATCCATGGCCGGTAGATTGCATGGCAGTCCATCCATCTGCCCGCGTCAGGGCCGCCGCCCTGGTGTGCGAAAAACGCGCGAACCAGCCCTTCCCGTGCCTGCTGTGCGACCGGGGACGGGGACCGAGTGTGATGTTGTTTTCCAGAGTGGGCTTCGCCGTAGCTACACCAGCGGTATTCGGCGGGGTCCGCCACGATGCCCGCGCGGACTGGATTCAGGTCGATGTATGCGGCCACCAGGCGTGCGGCGGCTCCGGGTTCGACGATGATGCTGCGGAAGTTGTCCTCCCAAAGATTACCTTTCCGACCGTTGCATCGGTTATACCACTGCGTGAACCGCTGGACGAGTGATTTCATGAACTCGCTGAGGTCGTGCATCCGGTAGAGATACCGTTCGCGGATCTCGTTCGCGCGGCTTTCGTCCGCACGGCCTTCCGCGATGGCGCAGCGGGCCGCCTTGAGTTCCATTTCGACCGCACCGACGGTGGCCTCATCGTAGATCGCGGACAACCGGTTGAGCAGCTCGTCGTCCGGGATGCCCTCGTCCGGAAATGGGGTGATCTCGAGCATCAAATGGAAATGGTTGCTCATCACGCAGTGGGCGAGGACGCGGATTCCGGCGAAGGACTCGTACATCCTCATGTATTCGACGAATTTGTCTTTTTCCCGGTCTCCGAAGACGAAGCGTTTGTCCACCACGCGGCTCACGCAGTGGTAGATCGCCGGACGCGCGGCGGCATGGGTCCTGTCGAAAGCGGCGTACGATTGGCCGGTATCAGCATCCAGGGCGCGCACGCGCACGGGCCTAGTGGGGCGGCGGTGAATGATCCAGCGTTTGTTCGGCATGCGCGGATTATGGCACAACAGGTGAATGGTGCAATAATAAAAAGAAAGTCGTTTTAAAATTGTCTTGCGGGTGAGGGGTGGGGGAGTAGTGGTGCGCGGGATGAAATTCACGAGTTTGTGCAGGCACGCGGGCATCGGGGCGAATTCGTATTTGCTGGAAAGCGACGGAGCGAGGGTGGTGCTGGACGCGGGGATGCACCCGAAACACGAGGCGCTGGAGGCGATTCCGCATTACGAGTGGCTGGAGGAGGAGAGCGTGGACGGGGTGGTGGTGACGCACGCGCACCTGGACCACGTGGGCACGCTGCCGGTGCTGCTGCGGAGGCAGCCCCGGGCGAGGGTGTTTCTTTCGCCGGAGACGGCGGCGCTGGGAAAGGCGATGCTGCACAATTCAGTGAACGTCATGCAGTCGAAACGGACGGAGCTGGGCATCACGGAATACCCGCTGTTCGGACACGCGGACCTGGATTTGATCGAAGGGATGTTCGAGACGCGGAACCCGGAACGCTTTTTCGATCTGGACGATACCGGGAGGCTGCGGGCGATGTTCCACGACGCGGGCCACATCCTCGGATCGGTGGGGGTGACGATTGAGACGGAGGAAAAACGGATTTTCTACACGGGGGATGTGAATTTCGAGCCTTCGACACTGCAGTGCGGCGCGGCGTTCCCGGAGTCACCGGTGGATGCGATGATTCTGGAGACGACGCGCGGCGCGCAGGAGCGGCGGGCGGGGTATTCGCGGGAGGAGGAGGAGAACGAGCTGGCGGAGGCGATCTCGCGGGTGCTGGCGCGCGGCGGGTCGGTGCTGATCCCGGTTTTCGCGATCGGCAAGACGCAGGAGGTGCTGGGGATGCTGCGCCGGTTCAAGGAGGAGGGGCTGGTGCCGCGTAAAACACCGGTTTACATCGGCGGGCTGAGTACGAAAATGACGCATCTTTACGACAAGTTCAGCGACACCTCGCGGCGCAGGCTCGACGGTTTCCGGTTCATGACGGACATGGACATCGAGGCGGGTTCGCGCAAGCGGCGGGGGCCGATTCCGTTCCACAACGGGTGCATCTACGCGCTATCAAGCGGGATGATGAGCGAGAAGACGGTGTCGAACCAGTTCGCGCGGACTGGCGTTCTGGAAAACCCGAAGCACGGGTTGTTCTTCGTGGGATACGCGGACCCCGAAACGCCGGGGGGGCGGATCCGGGCGGCTTCGCCGGGGGAGAAGGTGCTGTTGGATCCGGCGTTCCCGGAAGTGCGGTTGAATTGCGAGACGCGGGTTTTCGACTTCAGCGGCCACGCCCCGCGCGAGCATCTGGTGGATTTCGTGGGCAGGGTGCGGCCCAAGAAGGTGTTCCTTGTACACGGGGACGACGATGCGGTGGCGTGGTTCCGGTCTGAAATCGCCAGGATTCATCCGGAAATCGACGTGGTGGTGCCGCTGCCGGGCGAGGCGCATGAGATCGATTGATCTCCCGGGGGCGGCTCAGAGGCAGAGGCGGCGGAAGAGTAGGTCGAGTGGAAGCTGCATGCCGATGTAGAAGTCGCCGAATTCGGCGAACCTTGCGGAGACCTCGTCGAACCGCATTTCGTAAACAATGGATTTGATGTCGATGGTGTCCTTGGCCAGGAGGGTGACGCCCCATTCGTGTTCGTCGAGGCCGGTGGAGCCGGTGATGAGCTGGAGGATGCGGCCGGAGTAGGTGCGGCCGGTGCGGGCGTGTCCGGCCATGAGTTTTTTGCGTTCTTCGAACGGTAGGGAATACCAATTGTCGGTCCCGGAGCGCCGTTTGGACATGGGGTAGAAGCAAATGGCGGGCCAGTCGGGCAGCACGGGGTAGAGGCGGTGGCGGATGTATCCGGCCATGCGCTCGTCGAATTCGGCGAGGGCGGATTCGTATTCGTGGGAACCGGGTGACAGGCCTTTTCCGGCGACGAGCGTTTCTTCCGCGTATTGTTCGCGGGTGGTGGTGTATTCGGAGGATTCGGTCTGCGAGAGGTAGGAATAGACGGGGGTGAGGATGTCCGGACCAAGGGAGAGGGAGAGTTGTTTCTCGTATTGGTTGGCGACTTGGAGGTCGGGGGTGAGGAGCATGAAGCCGAGATCGGCCTTGGGTGTGGCGATGGAGAAGGCGAGGAGGTGGGTGTCGGGCGTGGCGCGGATTTCGCCGACGAGTTCGGTGAGGTTGGTTTTCGCCTCGCGGCGTTCCTCGCCGGAGAGGAGCGCCCACTGGCCGTGGTCGATGTGATAGAAAAGGTGCATGACGTGCCAGCCTTCGCGGGGCACGAGGGGGTGGATTTGGCGGTCTTCGTTCATTTGCGGGGTCGTCTGTTGGCAGTCTTTCGCGGCCTGAGATTCAGTGGCGGTTGGGGCTGATCGGGACGGTTGTTACGGTGCGGAAGGCGCTGCCGGCGGTGGTGCCTGCAGGTGCCTCGAGGATTTCAGCGGTCCACGGATCAATGAGCCCGGTGCGGTAGGCGTGGTGGATGGCGGGATCCTCAAGACCGGCGGTGGAGGGGAAGGTGAATTCCGTTTCGCCGCTGACGGTACGGGTGACAGGATCGCCCACGGCCTCACCCTCCGAGTTGCGGAACTGGACGCGGATGGCGGCCTGTTCGGCCGTGGCGGTGATTTCCACGACTGGCATCAACTCGGTGCCGCGCTGGACGGTATCGGCATCCGGGCCGGTGGTGACGGGAACGCGCCAATACGAGACAACTTGGTTGACGGAGACGTATTCGCCGCTTGCCGGGAGCTCGGGCATTTCGCGCGGATCGGCTGGTCGCGGGAGGCCCCGGAAGGCGTTCGTCATGAAAAAGACGATGCCGGCGAAGAGGATGAGCGCAACGCCGGCGACGGCTGTTTTTTCGACCGTGCCGTAATTTTTCTTCCTGCGGGTATCTTTTGTTTTTTCCGATGTGGCTGTGTTGAGGACTGGGGATGTGTCGGCTTCTGGCGAAGATGCCTGTGTGTCCCCGGACGGAGTCCGCGTGGATTCGGGAGAGGTGTCAGCCACTGTTGACGGCGGCTGTGACTCGGAAGGTTCGGCCTCATCCCAGTCTCCGAGTTCTTCGAGATCACCGATCTCGTCTATCGCGCGTGAGCGGGACGGAGATTCTCCGGCTTGTTGTTCGGGCGCTTCGGATGCGGTGGGTGTTTCATGCCTCACGGGACTTGGCGTCGCGGGATCCGCCGGGGTCGGTTTTGGTTCAGGTGTGGGCTCGGGTTCTGCTGCTGGTTCCTCAATGGCGGGAGGAGTCGTTTTCCAGCGCGCCTTGACGTCCGGGATCCGCGGTTTGCGGCCCGGCCGCTCCACTGGATCCTCGCCATCGACGCCATCCGCTGTTCCGGAATCGGCATCCGGTTCATCATCCAGATCCCAGAGGCTATCTTCGCCGGATTCCTGCTGGAGGGATTCGAGCGTCCGCCGGTGGCGCGGATGGATTCCCGGGTTGCCGTCTTGCGGGGAGGGTGGTGGGTCCGAGGTCATGTTGCGGTTTGATCGTTTTATTGGATTTTAGTGATGCCGTGGCGTTTGGCCAGCGGGAATCCGACCGCCGCCTGTCCCGGCAGGCAGGTTGTAAAATAAAACCGGCCGCCATGATGTTGGCGACCGGTCGATTGGATGGGTGCGATGATTTTTCCAGGGTTTCCTTCATTCAACCGGGATTCCGTGAACCTCGATCTCGATGTAGTGGTTGGTGTCGTCTGAAGTGTTGCCAGCGGAGTAAAGACGGACATACCGGCCGACGATGCCTTGGCCGTCAATCACCTTGCCGTAACGTGTTTCGACATACGGGCGATCCGGGCCGACTCCAAATCCGTGGACGTTTTCGAAGTCGTTGTTGAAGACGGTGGTGACGCCTTCCTCGAATTCGGGGTCGTTGGAGATCTGGGCCACCACGCCTTTGTACGCGCGGCGCTGGGAGTGGTAGTGCCAGACATGGATGACATGGATTTCAGCCTCTTGCTCGAGGTCGATTTGAATCCATTGCGCACCTTCTTCCAATTCGACGTAGTAACCCTCGCCGGCGTCTTTTTCACCATCCGTGACGAGGTCGAGCGTGCCGATGAGCGGAAAGTCGTCGCTGGATGTGACGGGTTTGCCGTAAGAGAGCAGCTCGGTTCCCTCGGGCACATTGAATTCAGGTAGTCTCGTGGCGGCTTGCTCGTATTCAACCGGCAGGTTGATGGGTACCGGGGTGCCTTCGATCAGCTCGGGGGGCAGTTCGGTGGTGTATGGAACGCCATCGTCGTCGCCTGCGGGATAATCGGAGGCTTCCGCGGGGGCGTCCCCGTTGGTGGCGGTGGCTTCGGTGTCTTCGCCACCACATGCGGCGAGACCGATGATGGCGGGAATTGCAATTAGTTTAATGAGGTGTTTTGCTTTCATACGGAGAGGTGTTCCTGGGTGAAGTTGATGGGCTCTTCAAGTCTTGCGGAGGGGTTGACCCAGAAAATGGGCGCCTCGCTTTCGAACGCCTTGCGGGCGTCGCAATTGAGTGACTCCTGGCCACGGATCGCGGCGAAGAAGTTCTCGAGGTGGGGCGTGTGGGCCGGTTTTGGGATCATGCGGCCGTCGGCGTCCGGCATGAGCGGCATGGAACCGGGAAGTTCGTATGCCTCGGGCGGGGGGGACGCGTAGGACGCGACCGCACCCTCCTCGTCCTCGTCCGATGATCCCGAGCCGTAGCCGGAGGAGCGCTTGAGGAAGCCGCGTGCGACAAGGTCCATCCATTTTTCTTCGGTGTCCTCGCCTGTCTCGCGATAGATCGCGGTGCTTGATGCGACCTCCGAGATGGTGAGCGCGCCTTCGGTGCCCATGAAGGTCTCGTAGAAGCCCTTGCCGGCTCCGGTGGTGGTGAGCACCTGGTAAAAGGCACTGACCTCGCCCTGAGGAGTGTCGTAGTCGAAGATGCACATGACGTTGTCGAAGTGCTCGCGATCCTTGAAGTAAGGATTCGAACCTGATGCGTAAACGCGCTTGGGTAGTTTGTCGAGATACCAGTTGTAGATGTCGATCTGGTGCGCGCCGAGGTCGGAGATCGGGCCGCCGGAGAGCTCCCGATACGTGCGCCAGTTCATGAACTGGTGCCCGTCCTTGTAACCGTAGCGTTTGAGGATTTCGGGATCCGGCAGTGCAGCCGGATTGACTCCGATATCCTGCGAAGCCCTCAGTGAGCGGTTCCACTGGCCGTTGATATTGGTGATCTGGCCACAAATATTATGGTTGTTGATCAGGTGGTTGAGCGTGAACAGATAGCGCGGATTGCTGCGGCGCTGGTGGCCGACCTGGCAAAGTTTGCCAGTGCGCTCCGCGGCAAGCACGATCTTGCGTGCATCCTCGATGGTGTGAGCCATCATTTTCTCGCAATAGACGTGCAGGCCGGCCTCGAGGCATTTCACGGTGTGAGGGGCGTGCCAAAAGTCGGGCGTGGCGACGATCGCCGCATCGAGGCTTTTCTCTTTCTCGAGCATGTCGTCGATATCCACATAATCGTTTGGCATTTCACCCTGTCTGCCACGCACCCTGCGACTACCTCGGATTCGCCGCCTGTCCCATATGTCGCAGACGGCCTTGATCCGGATGCCGGGAACGTTGCGCATGGCCTCAAACAGGACGATGCCTTGGAGTCCGAATCCGACCAACGCGACGTTGATCGTGTCGGACGGGGTTTTCGAAGACGCGTGGAGAATCCCCGGTGCCCCGAGGACCATGCCAGCGGCCGCACTGCGGGTGATGAAATCGCGTCGGCTGATGGCGGAGGGTATTTGTGATTCGTTCATGATGATATTACTTTACATGGATTACCATTTTTTCAAGACCCGGAGCGGATCGTGGCGGGTGAGTTGCAGGGCGAGGACGATGAGGATGATGTGGGTGCCGAGCCAGGCGACTCCGGCGTCACCGGCGCTTCCGAGGAGGATCAGGCCCCAGGTGAGGCTGACGTAGAGCATGCCTAGAAGGAACAGCGAGGCGCGGCTTGCGATGCCGAGCAGCACGGTGGCACCGAGAATGAGCAGTGCCGGCCCGAGAACCGCATCATAGATTGGCAGCATGAAGGCGGGGATCAGCGGCTGGTCCGCGAAAGTGTCCTCCATGGCAGGGGGGATGCCCTGATAGGCGCTGAGGGAGTAGGCTTTCACCGTGACAGTCTCCGAGAGACCGGTGGGTTCCCCGTCGGCGAGCTGGGGACGATCGACCTGGGCTGTGGTCGCGAATTTCTCGATGCCGGACTGGATGGCACGGACGCCGAGCCAGACCCGGAGGAGGACGGATCCTGAAACCATGGCGAGCTTGTCGCTGACGGCAGCGTCGCCCGCAGGCGAGCAGCAATCGGACGGGGCGGGTGCGGACGGGGTTGGTTCGTCGGCGGAAGCGTTGGATTTGGAGGTTGTTTCTGACATGGCGTGCGTGGAAGACACGACAGATTTACGCCGAATGGAAGACTATCTTGCAAAAAAGCAACGGCCCGGAATTGCAAGGAACCAGGGGGGGAGTAGCATGGTTGGCATGAGCATCATCACGGGACGCGGAGACAAGGGGGAAACCGACCTGTTGTTCGGCAGAAGGATGGCGAAATCCTCGCCGAGGGCGGAGGCGCTGGGTTGTGTGGACGAGTTGAACGCGGCGCTGGGGCTGGCGCGCGCCGGTTCGCGCGACGCGGGACTGGTCGAATTGGTGGACGGGATCCAGACGAAATTGTTCGGCCTGATGGGCGAGCTGGCATTCGAAGAGGGCGACGCGGCGAAATATGCGGAGAAGGGTTACGCGAGGATTTCGGAATCCGACGTGGAATGGCTGGAAGCGCGGGCGCGGGAAATCGAGGCCGCCGGGGTGAGGTTCACGGGGTGGGCGGTGCCGGGGGGCGAGGGATCCATGGAGCGGGCGGCATTGGATTTCGCACGCACGGCGGCGAGGCGGGCCGAGCGGGCGGTGTTGCGGCTTGATGAATCAGGGGTCGCGGTCGCGGAGCCAGTGAGGATTTTTCTCAATCGCCTGTCGGATTTCCTGTGGCTTGCAGCTCGTCGTGGGGGCGAATGAGTCCCTGCTCAAAAACATCGGTGCTGGCACGGAGCGGGAATCGCATTGCCATGTCATTGCTGAATTTCAAATCGATAGGTGTTCTTAATTTGGCACTCAGCCAGATCGCTGCTTGACCTTGCCTCCGCATTCCGATGGGTTGGGGGTTCACCCGCGGTGAAAGTGGATCGGCACGCCGGCACAAAGCCGCACGCGTTGTCAGCCACTGTCCCGCGAAATCACTTACCAGAGAAACTCGTCCATCCGGACAAGCCAGCCTGTCATTGTCATGCCACACACCACAAAACAAATCGCGGACGACGACGTCCGCCAGGATTACGGAGACAACCCCGTCGAAGTCCGTGAAACGGGGAAATACAAGGATGAATACGTCAAGGGATTCGTCGACAAATGGGACGAACTCATCGACTGGGACGCCCGCGCTGCCAGCGAGGGGGATTTTTTCATCCAGGAACTCAAGAAACGCGGCGCGAAACGCGTCCTCGACGTCGCCACCGGCACCGGCTTCCATTCAGTGCGCCTCATCGAGGCGGGCTTTCAGGTGGTCTCCGCCGACGGCTCGCCGGAGATGCTCGCCAAGGCGTTCGAGAACGCCCGCAGGCGCGGGCACATCCTCCGCACCGTCCAGGCCGACTGGCGCTGGCTCAACCGCGACATCATGGGCAAGTTCGACG
>SLAV01000210.1 GCA_007126655.1 Haloferula sp.
GAAGCTATTCGCATGGCGCAGGCGGCTGGCTTTGCGACCATCATTTCACACCGCTCCGGCGAAACCGAGGACGTGACCATTGCCGATCTGGCCGTGGCCACCGATGCCGGTCAGATCAAGACCGGCTCGCTGTGCCGATCCGATCGGGTGGCCAAGTACAACCAGTTGCTGCGCATCCAGGCGCGGCTGGGTGAAAGTGCCCGTTACGCCGGACGCCAGGCGGTTCGCTGTGCTTGACGATTCACCGGCCGCCTGAACGGGCGGCCGATGAATCAGTCGTCGAGTTTCTCGAGGATGGCGCCGACGATATCGTTCATCGTCAGGATGCCCTGAAGTTCGTTGTTGGTCGTTACCAGCAGGCGCTTGAGGTCAAAATTCAGCATCAGACTGACGGCATGGCGAACCTCCAGCGAGGGCGGTACCGCCAAAGCAGGGCGGGTGGCGATGTCGTAGACGTTGACCAGGTCGATATCGCCTTCTTCTTCTATGATGCTGCGCAGGATGGCGGTGTAGGTGAGAATGCCATAGGCATCGCCTTCATGGCGCTTGTCGACCACCAGCGATTTGACCCTGTGCTTGCGCATCAGCGCCATGGCCTCGCGCAACGTGGCCATGCAGGAGACCGAGATCACCTTGGTGATCATCAGGTCCTCAACCAACTTTCGGGACTCTTCCTTGCTCATCAGATCTCGTCCTCCATTTGGCGAGTGAACTTGTCGATTTCGGTTGTCTGGATGCCGCCCAGATGTTCCAGCGGAATGGTGAAGGCCACGCCGCGCGGGTCGTCATCCAGCCCCAGTTCGCGGGTCAGCGCCTTGAGTACGTGCAGCGAGAGCTTTTTCTCCAGTACAAACAGCAGGACTGACTGCGAGCCTTCGTAGGTCAGGCCGAAGAAGGTCTTCTTTTCCTTGCCGGTAATGCCTCGGGCATTGAGCAGGGTGACGGCGCCTGCGCCGGCTTCACGAGCCACGTCGATGGCCTTGTCTTCCATCTCCTCGGCAAGCAGGGCAACCAGAACGGAAAATTTCATGACGATGATCCTTGTTTCGAATGTCTGGCACGGTTCATCCAGTCCACGACGATGGCGTAGACCATGACCGTGACGATCGGGAAGATCGAGGCGAAGGCAATCAGCCCAAAGCCGTCGATCATCACGTTGCGGCCCTCGATATGGGTCGCAAGTCCAATGCCCAGGGCCGTGATCAGCGGCACGGTGACTTCGGAGGTGGTCACGCCGCCGAGGTCATAGGCCAGGGCAATAATATAGCGCGGGCAGAGGAAGGTCAGCGCAATCACCAGTGTGTAACCCGCGATGATGTATAGGTGAATCGAGTCGCCGGCGACAATCCGGTGCACGCCGATGGTGATGCCAATGGCCACGCCGAGGGCCACCAGCAGGCGAATCGCCTGGCCGTTGATGCGACCATTGGCGGCTTCCTCGGCTTTCTTGCCCACGGCAATCAGGGCCGGTTCGGCCATGGTGGTGGCAAAGCCGATGGCAAAGGCGAACAGGTAGAGAAAAAACAGGCGGTCATGAGCGATCAATTGCTCGGCCATGCTCTCGCCAATCGGGAACAGCCCCATTTTCAGGCCGACGACGAAGGCGTACAGGCCAACAATCACCAGGGCAAAACCGGTGATGACCATTGGCAGACGAGGGATACGCTTGCGAATGACCAGGAACTGGAAAATCAGGATGACGGTGATGATCGGGAGCACGTCGCGAATCATCTTGCCCAGATCCATCAACAGTGCGGGCAGCGTGCCGGGTAGAGCGGTGCTCGCCGCTTGTTCAACGGCTTCGACCACGCGCTCGGTTTCAGCCTGGGTCTCCGCCTCACCCATGCCGAAAACAACAATGCCGTAAAGCTGAACGGTGATCATCGGCACCATGACCGCCAGCGCAACCAATCCGAATCCGTCGATCAGGGGATTGCGCCCGCGAATCGAGGCTGCCAGGCCCAGGCCCAGCGCGGCAATCAGCGGTACCGTCACGATATTGGTAGTCACCCCGCCGGAGTCGTAGGCCAGGCCGACAATTTCCGGTGGGGCGAAAAACGTCACGAGGACCACGGTGGCGTAGCCGCCGATCATCATCCAGTGCAGGGGCAGGCCCAGAATGATCCTGAGCACACCGACCGCGACCACGGCGCCGACGGAGGTGGCCACCAGCAACCGCAGCATCAGCGGATCAACCCGGCCTTCGCTGATCAGTTCGGCCTGCTCGGCCACGGCAATCAGGGCCGGCTCGGCAACCACTGCGCCAAAGCCCATGCAAAAGCCGAAGATCATCAACCAGGGCAGCGAACCCTTGCTGGCAAACTCATCGGACAGGTTCTTGCCGATGGGGAAAACCCCCATGTCCAGACCCTGCAAGAAAAGCGCTACCCCCAACACGACGATCAACAAGCCGATGACAATGCTGGCCAGCCCGTCGGGCGTTTGTTGCAGAACAGCAATCTGGAAAAAGGCAACCACCAGCACAATCGGCAGCAAATTGCGCGCCGCATGCGTCAGCGTGTCGAAGAATTGCCGAATGAA
>SLAV01000254.1 GCA_007126655.1 Haloferula sp.
CTATGTTTTTACTACTCGATCATGGACTGGCATCATCCGCATTACGGCACCAAGCAAGTGCCGTGGACCGGCAACTCGGCCACGGAATCGCCCGACATGGACGTGTATGTTGAATACATGAAGGCGCAGCTTCGCGAACTGCTCACCCGCTATGGTGACATCGGCGTGGTGTGGTTTGACGGTGAATGGGAACCGGCGTGGACCCACGAGCGAGGCAAGGATCTTGATGACTTCGTGCGCTCGCTGCAGCCGGACATCATCATCAACAACCGTGTGGATACCGGGAGGCAAGGCATGTCGGGCTTCAACGCGGAGGGCGATTTCCGTGGCGACTTCAGCACGCCGGAAAAGGAAATCCCGGCCACCGGTGTGCCGGGCGTGGATTGGGAGTCGTGCATGACAATGAACGACACCTGGGGGTATTCGTCCCACGATACTAATTGGAAGTCGACGGAGACCCTGGTGCGCGATCTGATCGACACGACTTCCAAGGGCGGCAACTATCTGCTCAACATCGGGCCGAAAGCCTGTGGCACGATCCCGGAGGCAAGCGTCGTCCGTTTGCGGGAAATCGGCGCATGGATGGAGACGAATGCCGAAGCGATCCACGGCACCACGGCAAGCCCGTTTGTGCGTCTGCCATGGGGCCGCTGCACGGTGAAGTCCGGCGAAAACAACCTCACCACCTTGTATTTCCATATTTTCGACTGGCCGGCGGATGGCGTGCTGAAAGTCAGCGGCATCACCAATGAGATTGTCGGCGCGAAGCTTCTCGCGCGGCCGGACGAGGCCATCGGCATCCACGCGACGGACCACCATCAGGCGGCCTTCCACCTTCCCGGCGAGGCACCCGACGCGATCGCCTCGGTACTCGCGGTGACCATTGAGGGCACACCGGTGATCGATAAGAGGCTGCGTCCGGGGGCGGATGGCAAGCTGGTGATGGCATCCGGCGATGCCGATCTTCAAGGGCCGCAGATCCGGATCGAGGAGAAAGACGGGCAAGGGAACATCGGGTTTTGGAAGACCTTGAAGGATACCGCCGCTTTTGAGATCGACGTTCCGGCGGCCGGTCCGCACGCCGTTGGGATGACGTGGGCGCGCCCGGCGGCGTCCTCCGAAGGCCGATTCGAGATCCGCTTGATCGATTCCGCCGGGGCGGTGGTTTCGTCGCTGCCTGTGACCGCGGCTTCAACCGGCGGCTGGGACGACTTCGAATCGGGCGGGGTAGGGGTACTCGATGTGCCGGCACCCGGGGCCTACACGCTGAGTCTGGTGCCCATCGACATCAAGGGCGATGGTTTGTTGAACCTGCGGGAATTGCGGCTGCGTCCGGCTCCTTGAATTCGCGCCCGGGGGGATGGTGGGTGATGCGTTTGAGATGTGGAGGCCTCGGCATGGGACATGTCGAGGATTCTGCATGATTGAGGTGGGATTTTCCGATGCGTATTCGGAAACGCCGTTGCAGGTCGCAGCAGGATTTGGTCGGATTTGTCCGAATCATGGAGTGTTCGGTCAAAAAAGAGAAAATTGATTTGGATCAACTGGCGTTGCAGTGCCTGGTGGCCATGGATTTCATGGATCGGGAGGGCCAACGCGGTAAAAGCGTTTGGAATGGTTTGGTGCATCCGCATCGGTAAACTGGAACAGACCGGGAGAAACCTCCTCCAAGTTTCCAAGCGGCAGCCAATCGACCAGGTCTTCAGACACATAAACCCCGTATTCGGCATCGCCATCGCTCTGGAATTCGAATGTGACCACACCATTCGGTTGGCGCACGAAATTACGGATGATGGCTCCAAGGTTCGTCGGGGCAGGGCCGATATCGAGGGTGAAGTCGAGCGTGACTCTTTCCGTCATGGCACCGGTGGAGGATGCGATGGAGCGTCCGCTGAATTGCACGTCGAGGGATTCCCCATGGTCGGTGACCGTGACGTAACCGTATTGTCCCTGGCCGGACTGGTTCGGGAAAGTTCCTGCGGAATATGGGCCGCCTTTGACGCTTCCGGGCCGGTCCAGCGCGGCCGCCATGAGGACGCGGATCGGCGCGGCATCCGGGTCGCCGGAATAATTCGCATTGGTGCCGTCGTCGGCCGCGAGCATGTGGGCATCCGCCGCGAGGATCACGACGTTTTCGATTTCGTTTTCGGCCAGGAATGTGGCGATTTCGGCACGTTGGGTGGAGTAGCCGCCCCACATGTCGCTGCCATGGGTCCGCGCCTGGATCCACGGCACACTGCTGATCCAGAAGATCGCCTGTCTGGCGGCCTTGGCGGCCAGCATTTCCGACTTGAGCCATGCGAGCTGCTGCTCGGACATCATGCGCTTGTTTTCGTTGTCGGTGGCGTTCTTCGGGTCGCGTTGCGAGCGCAGGTCGCTCATGATGAAGCGGGCTCTTCCCACGGAAAAGCTCTGGTCAATCGGCGCATCCGCTTCGGGATGGGGAAACGGGTAGTGGGGGATGTATTCGCGGTAAACCTGGAGTGCGGCCAGCCTGCCGGGGGAGTTGCGGTCGGAGTCGTTCGGACCGTAATCGTGATC
>SLAV01000026.1 GCA_007126655.1 Haloferula sp.
GCCGTGCCGCCATTTCTTGCGAGGCAGATCGCGGCCTTGCTCCATAAGCTTCTGGCACGCGAAAGCCCGGGCTAAGGGAGTAACACGGTCTTGCAAGACTCCGAGTTTCCTCGTGCGCGAGATAGAGTGCTGGGAAGTTGGTCGCGTCAAGCAGCCTACTTCGCCATATGAGCTTGGGCTCGGGAAGCACAGTTGACCATAAATGCGTCAGCCTCAGCGTCAGAGAGAGCCTCGAAAAGGATCCCGCCGCCGTCTCTGTTCACCATAATCATGAATTCAGAGAAATTGTCGTCGTGATCGGTAATCCAAGGATCTCGGCGCATGCCCCGCAGGATTGCTTGTGCAAGCGGAGGGCGAGACGCGGTAGCCACGCGATCCACAAACTGGAGGCGGATATCTGCTCTTTTGAGGATCAATCGAAGCGCGCCCTCTGGGTCCGAAGGGTCGGCGATCTTTGCAACATGCATGTTCCACCAAAGGCGGGAAAGAGCGTTGTTCCTTTGAATGCCGATCAAGCGATTGGCAAACATGTGAAGTTCAACCTGCTTGTCCAATTCTTGGCCAACATTGCCCAAGAGCCATCTGGCCCGCGAGTATTCGAGGCACTCAATGTGAGTAAGCCGGGCCCAAATGCGCTCCTCCCTCGCGAGAGCAGGCGTCATCCCCTTGAGGCTCTGATACAGGATCAGAGAGTTGTCGATATCGGCAGCTGCCGTCCTTGCCGTACCATCCAGAGTCCCCATTAGATCAAGATCAACCTGAACCGTGCTGGTCTCGGCTGCCCATCCATTGTCATGCTCGAGATCAAGGAAATCGCCAGCCTCATACCGGTCACGGTTGGCCACGATGCTCTCCTTGAGCTCGAAAAGCTTCTTCTCCGAAAGATACTTGAGCGGCGATACCGTCATCTGTCTGCCTCCGCTACCAGCTGCTCCAGTCCGCTTGCTGGGCCATCGAGAAGTTTCTGAGCGCTCTCGAGGATTGATGTATCCGTCTTCGGATCAACGCCTCGGGCGTCGCAGCGGGCCGTGAACGGAGCATGCCAGCGATATGACTCGTATTGGTCGGCTCCACTTTGCAGTGCATCAAGAACTTCCATCACTGCCGGAAGGTAGACAGAGTTCATGACAACAGGTTTTCCGAACTTCTGCTCGCGCAAGAGCATGATGGTCGCGTGCGTCTTCTCTCCGGCGAGGATGGTGATCCGGTCCCGCTCGAGCTCAACCTGCAACGTACCTTCAGGGATGTCCGGCGATCGGTCCAGTTCGAAGATGCTTTCGATGGGAGCAAGCTTGGCCTGTCCGACCGAGATGATGTGTTCCTCCCCGATCGCGATGATATCCCCGCGGCCGAGATCAACCGGCGGTGAAAACTCCGGGTGAATGGTCCCCGGATCCCAGCCAGCCAGCTTGTCGTTCAACCAGACGATCGGCCGCAAGGTTACCCTGTTCAGCAGAGCTCCGGCAGCGAAGTCGGCACGACCGGTGGGCCACGCCAGAGTGCGCATTTCGGTATAATACGTATCCGCGCAGCGGACGAAGCAGCCTACCGATGCCTTGCCGGTCTCGACGAGTTTCCGGATCCCGTCTTCCGTCAGGGTGACATCGTGCTGAATGGAAAGCGCCCCCGTTGCGATGTCTTCGCTCAGGGTGAAGGTCATGTCGAATTCACCGGCGGTGAAATCCCCTGTGTCCTGCGCCAAGACGGGATGCGGATAGCGCGTTTCTTCTGAAAACCTCATGCCGGCGTTTCCTCGACTTCCGCGCGGCTCACGGCGATCAATTCGATCGGGCCATCGTATGGTTCATCGAACGAAACTGTCACCTTGCAGCGTTCGCCGTCCTTGACGTCAACAGTGAGCACGCCAGAACCCGGGGTGCCCGCGTCTGCAGCCGTCACGTTAAGGCCCTCGGGCGCGTTCACCCCCGTGGCCTGGACCATCAATTCGATCGGTCCTGAGGCTTCCGGCGTGAAGTGAAGCTCACGGGATGTGGCTGCTCCGGAGCTGTCTGAACGGATAAGGTTACGTACCTCGCGGAGAACAACCGGCTCCCGATCTCCAGCTTTGCCACGGCCGCCCGTGCCCTGACCGGTTCCGGAGCCGCTGCCTCCTCCTTTACCGCCAGAACCCGTCCCGGTCTGGCTCCGACCGCCCCGCTCGCCTCCAGCAGGGCTCGGAGCCTTTCGAGACTTCGATTTTCGTCTTTTGGACTCGTAGGTATACCGCTCGGGATCATGCTCGGCGTTCGGATCGTCGGGTGTGTCGGTCTTGCCGGTCTCGGCGAAGAAACGGCCCAGTTCGTCCAGGACGACGGAGCCTTCATGCTTGACGCCCGTCGTTGCCTTGATGATCTCCCTAAGTTCTTTGCCGAGACGCTTCATGGCCGATGAAGCGTCTGCTCGCTTGCCGGCATCAGGCAGCCTTTCGGCGGAGAAGCCGTCATGTGCTGGGTTCTCAAGCTTCTTCAGCAGAACGCCAGCTTCAGTGTCATCCGGTTCCACGACCACGACGAAGTCGCGCGATCCACGGAACTGTGCCA
>SLAV01000036.1 GCA_007126655.1 Haloferula sp.
GACAATGGACAAGGTGATGGTGCCGACGAACGCGTCATGATTCTCGTTCGTGCCGCCTACGCCGGGACCGCTGAAACTCACCACTCGGTTTTCATTGGCTCCATCGGCTCCAGGCGCCCGGTGCAGAGCCCATGGGGAGGTCGCGTTATCCCCACCGAAGAATGTGGTGGTGTCGTCCTCCGCCGAAAACCCGAGGGCCATCCAGGAACCATTGATGGGTGCCCCGGCGTTGATCAAATCCTGGCCCATGACCGCAGTGACCGTGTAAACAAAGCCGGGTGCCGGGGTGAAGGGCAGCCATGCCGAGTCGCCTCCACTCTCCGTCCTGCCTGCGATTGTCCCGTCGGCGTTAATAGCGGAGCTAGCCGTCCAAGCGGCACCGGCGGTGGTCGTATCCGGGGTCACACCGTTCAGTGGGTCGCTGCCGTCGCCAGCGAAGCTATGGGAATAGACTGTGGCACCCTGAGTGGCACCGACAGCGAGGGCGAATGCCGCGAATGCGGCAAGTGAATGCAGTGAGGTTGTCATGATTATTTGGATTTTATTTGGGGCTGATTTGAGGGAATGTCATTTTGAATGACGCTACACATGAGTATTACACCCTTTTCACAGCCATGGGTCACAATTTTTTCCGGATTTTCCGCAGAAGATGCTTCCGCAGTCGATATTTCGAGGCCATTTCGGCATGGAAATCACGGCGTGGATTCGGTGACGACCACATCGTCGATGTACCAGCCCATGAAATCCGCATCGGCACCGCCGGTGCCGTCCAGAATCCACTCGATGCGGATCGTCGAGCCGACCGGCAGCTCGTGCGGGCCGCTGGATTCCCATGGGGCCTGGGTGATGTCGGGGTCGGTGACGGTGAGCGGAAAATCCCCGCCGACGATTTCATCGCCGGTCGTTGCATCGTAGATGCGCACGAAGGCGGAGTCGTCTCCATGAAGATCGATGGCTTGGGCGAACGTCAGTTCGGCGGCGGCCACTTCGGTGAGGTCGATCTCGGGCGAGATCAGCCGGCTGTTGACGGTGGGATCGGCGTAGAAGCCGGGATCGCCCGCGCCATCATTCCATTCGCCCAGATTGGTGCCCCAGGCTCCGCCCGTTCCGGGATCGGCGCCGTTGCCGGCATCCACGGTGCCTCCAAGGCCACTGGAATCCGGCGTGCCCCATTCCCAGGCGGTGCCTTCACCGGTGCTGGTGGTGAAGCCGCCATCATCGTCCTCTAAGTCCACATCCAACAGGGGCGGCGGTGGCGGCGCGTCGGTTTCCCGTATTGCGAAAAAGCGGCGTGGATCCGCCGAGGGCACGGCGGTGAGCGTGGTCGTTTCGCCCGCCGAGGGAATCGATTCGTGAACCGTCTCGCCGTCGTCATACACCGGCCATTCGGCGACCGGGTCGGCGAGGTCGGTGCTGGTCAGCAGGTCGTAGATCTTGCCGGGCTGGCTGTCCCACTCGAAGTCGTAGCTTCCGGCGGTTTCCGCGTTCGGTTGAATGATGAGAGGGATAACGGAACGCTCGGAAATAACGGTAAGTTCAAAGCTGGAAAAATTCACCGCAGTGCTACCTTGCAGACCCAGACCGACATAGCTGATGCTTGGATTTGTCGCGTAGGTAAAATCGTACACCGAGTCCCCCCCTACTGAGTGGCACCGACTGCGAGGACGAATGCCGCGAATGCGGCAAGGGAAGGGTGTGGGGGTATCATGAGTGGCAGGGTTTTATTATGGGTTGTTCGGAGAAATCGTTTTGAATCAATTCTTCATGGGCATCAAACCCAATCCACAACCAAAGGTCACAAATTTTTCCGGCTTTTCCGCAGAAAGTGCTTCGGCAGGAGATTCTTCGTGACCCTTGGGGGATTTTCGGTGTGTAATTTCCGGAAATGGACAACATGAGCGAGGCATTCGTCCGTGAGATGACGGACGTGCAGGGCGAGATATTCGGCTACATCTACATGTTGCTTGGCGACCTGCATGATGCCCGTGACGTGCTGCAGGAGACCAACCTCGTGCTGTTGCGGAAAATGAACGACTTCGAGGAGGGCAGCAACTTCCGGGCCTGGTCGAAACGCTGCGCCTACTTCGAGTGCCTGCGGTTTCGGCGCGACCGCAAGCGCGACCGCCATGTTTTCGATGACGAGCTGGTGGCCTTGATGGCGGAGGAAAGCGCGTGGACAGCCCGGGACGACGAAATGCGCATCGCCCTGCGCGATTGCCTTGCCAAACTTTCCGAGCGCCAGCGGAAATTGATCTCCCTGCGCTATGAGGAGAAAATTCCGTTGCGACAGCTCGCGACCGAGGCGAATCAGAAGGAGAGCGCGATGAAAATGACGCTCATGCGCATCCGCGAGGCGTTGCGTGTTTGCATTGAAGCGAAACTGAAGGAGGCATGGACATGAAGGAATCCGCAACCGGCAAAACCCGGCTTCTCGCCCTGATTTCCGGGGTGATCGACGGTGGCTTGGATGATGCGGAGCGCCTCCGGCTGAATGAGCTGCTGAAGCGGAACCCGGAAGCCCGCCGGTTCTACCGCAC
>SLAV01000074.1 GCA_007126655.1 Haloferula sp.
CTTGGTCATTGATCGAGCCGAGGTGCTTGGGATCGAAGAGCAGGTTCAGATTCACGCCGACGTAGCCCGCCTTGTCCACGAGACGAGATAGAGACTCCAGTGCGAGGGATGTTTCCTGCGATCCGTTGAAGGAGGCGAAATGGCTGTTGGAAGCCTTGCGGAGAAAGCCCGGCGTGAATTTTTTCGCTGTCATGCAAGCCGATCAGCGCGGCGCTGCCATGGGGCGGCAAGGATCTGCACGCTGGTGGTGTCCACTCCATGACAATGCGTCCCACGATTGCAGTGATGAGGGAGTGATCCCGAATGGTAAGCGCGGGTCTTCCCGTCACCGGATCAGTTTTCGCCCAACAGTCGGAGAGCATGATGTTGGATTCGAAGTGCACAGTTCTAGGCAAAGAGCTTGCGGTCGAGGGAGCGGTATTGGATGGCTTCGAGGAGGTGGGGGGAGCGTACTTTTTCTGAGTCGGCGAGGTCGGCGATGGTGCGGGCGACCTTGAGGATGCGGTCGTGGGCGCGGGCGGAGAAGTGCATCTGCTCCATGGCTTGTTCGAGGTAGGAGGTGCTTTCGGCGTCGAGGTCGCAGTGTTCGCGCACTTGTTTCGGGCGCATGGCGGCGTTGGTGGTGACACCCCTGCCGGTGGCGAATCGGACGCGCTGGAGGTCGCGGGCCCCGGTGACGCGGGCGCGGATGGCGGCGGAGGATTCGCCGCCGTGGCCCTTGGCGGTGAGTTCGCGGAAATCGACGGCGGGGACATCGACGTGGAGGTCGATGCGGTCGAGGAGGGGGCCGGAGATGCGCTGGCGGTATTTGTCGATCTGGCCGGGGGAGCAGCGGCATTCGCGTTTTGGATCCCCGTAGTAGCCGCACGGGCACGGGTTCATGGCGGCGACAAGCATGAAGCGGGCGGGAAAGGTGAGGGTGCCGGCGGCGCGGGTGACGGTGACGTGGCCGTCTTCGAGCGGCTGGCGCATGACCTCGAGGGTCTGGCGGCGGAATTCAGGGAGTTCGTCGAGGAAGAGGACGCCGTGGTGTGCGAGGGAAACTTCGCCGGGTTTCGGGTTGGTGCCGCCGCCCAACAGGCCGACGTCGGAGATGGTGTGGTGGGGGGACCGGAACGGGCGGACGGTGAGGAAGGCGTTGCGGGCGTCGAGCAGGCCGGAGACGGAGTGGATGCGGGTGGTGTCGATGGCATCCTCCTCGCTCATCTCGGGCATGATGGTGGGCAGGCGCTTGGCGAGCATGGATTTGCCGGTGCCCGGCGGGCCGGTGAGGAGGATGTTGTGGCCGCCGGCGGCGGCGACTTCCAGGGCGCGCTTGACCTGGTGCTGGCCGCGGACTTCCTCGAAATCGACCTCGTGGTTGCGGTGGGAGTCGAAGAAGGCGGCGCGGTCGAGGTCGTAGGGGGTGATCCATTCGTTGCCGGAGATGAATTCCCACGCCTGGCGGAGGTTTTTGACGGGGTGGACCTCGATGCCGTCGATGACGGCGGCTTCGGCGGCGTTTTCGGCGGGGACGAGGAGGCGGTTGCGACCGTTGCGTTTCGCTTCGAGAGCGATGGGGAGCACGCCCTTGACGGGGCGGACGGCGCCGTCGAGGCCGAGTTCGCCGACGACGCAGAACCCGGCAGTATCGATCTCCTTGCCCCGGCTGGCGGCGGCCATGGCGAGGGCGATGGGGAGGTCGAAGGATGGACCTTCTTTTTTGAGATCGGCGGGCGCGAGATTCACGGTTTTCACGCCGTCCATCAGGTAGAGACCGGAGGCGGTGATGGCGGAGATGACGCGCTGGGAGGACTCGCGCACGGCGGCATCCGGCAGGCCGACGATGGTGATGAGCGGCTTGTCGGCCCCGCGGGCGTTGACCTCGACCTCGACTTCATGCGCGTCGATGCCGCGCAATGATGCGGAAAACAATCTTGTGATCATGTGAACATAAATGACTGACAAGCCAGGGCGTGTTTGGCAAGCACCGAATCCATCCTTTTCACCTGGGAACAGGGCGTTTGCATGCTATCGGGTTTCGTTTGTGCGCAGTTCAGGCCAGCAAGTGGCGGATCATCTCCCATGGACTGGAAACACCTTTCCGGCAAGCCACTTGCGCACCACCTCGCGGTCGGCTGTGAGGTGGCCGAGCATCCGCCAATTGGATGCCGCCAGCACGCGCGCGTCTTCACGCGGTTCGTCCACCACCGCCCACGGACGCGAGCCGGACGAGTGGATGAACCGAAACACGCCGTCGCCACCGACCACCAGGAAGCCGACGTGCGTGTCCAGACCCACGATGTAGATGCCGGGATCGGAAGCCTCGAGCGCGTCCGCGAATTCGTCGTAATCCATGCCCACCGTGAGCTTGCACGACGCACGCGGCAGGAACGTGCGCATGATGTTGCCCGACGGCTGCTGGGCGAGATGGTAGCGGTGAACGCGGAATCCCGCGTCGCGCAGCACGGTGGAAACGAAATACCCGCACGCAATCCCCTCCTCGCCCGGCCCGCTGGCGATCCCGTTGAAATCCCACGGCGTCCCCAGCCAGCAGCGCATCATCGCTGGCAGTGTGGTTTCCAGCACGGTCCGCGCGTCGTCAAGCACCACCCGCCTCTCCGCCCCGCCCGGGGCGGCATGGTAATCCGCCGCCAGCCGCTCCCGCCAGTGTGCCAGCGACTCCTTGAGCGCCTCATAGGTCTCCGAATCCGGCGCGGGTGGTGATTCGGCAATCTCCTCGGGGGCCGGTGGCAGCAACCGATCGAACACCTGCTCGACCCGGTCCGGAGCCAGAAAAACCGCCGCCGCCGCGAGCAATGTCGCGGCGACCAGGACCAGGAGCACAGTTCTCATGCCTCGTTAGAGCAGTTTCGCGCGCAGATATTCGGTCACCTGCTTCGGATTCGGCTTGGTCGGCGCGGACCGCATCACCTGGCCGGTCAGGAAGTTGAGCAATTTCACGTTGCCCTCTTTCACCTTGGCAACCTCATCCGGACACCGTGCGATCACCTCGTCGATCAATGCCTCCAGCTCGCCCGCGTCCGCTTTTTCAAAGCCAAGCTCGCCGGCCAGATCCGCGGGCGCGGCGTCCGGCTTGCCGAACATCGCCGCGAACACCTCGTTGGCTTGGTTGAGCGCCAGCGTGCCGTGCTCCACCAGAGCCAGCAGCGCCCGCAGGTTCTCCGGCGGCACCGGGCAGTCGGCGATCACGATCGAACGCTCGTTCAACGCCCCAAGCAGGTTGTTGAGGATGAAGTTCGCCGTCTTTTTCGCCGGAATTTGCCCGTCCAGCGTGCGCTCGAAATACGCCGCCAGATGCTTGTCCGACGAAAGGACCGACGCGTCGTAGGCCGTCACCCCGCAATCCCTCTCAAAACGCTCCGCCATCTCGTGCGGCAGCTCGGGCATCCGCGCGGCCGCCGCCGCCACCACCGCCTCCGTCTCCACCGGCAGCAGGTCCGGGCACGGGAAATACCGGTAGTCGTGCGCGTCCTCCTTGGTGCGCATCAGTTGCGTCTCGCCGCGCGCGTCGTCCCAGCGGCGCGTCGATTGGATCTGCGCCACACCCGCGTCGAGTTCCTCGCCCTGCCGCGCGATCTCGAAGTGGATCGCCCGCCGGATCGCCGAGATCGAGTTCAGGTTCTTCAGCTCCACCTTCGCGCCGAGCGGGTCGGCGGCCTGCCGCCGCAGCGAGATGTTCACATCGCAGCGGAGCTGGCCCTTTTCCATGTCCGCGTCGGAAACGCCGCCCTGCTGAAGAATCATCTGCAGCGAGCGCAGATAGGCGAACGCCTCCTCCGCCGACCCGATGTCCGGCTCGGACACGATCTCCATCAACGGGGTGCCCGCGCGGTTGAAGTCGATCAGCGACGAGGCCCCGAGGTGGGTCGATTTCGCCACGTCCTCCTCCAGGTGGATGCGGTTGAGGCGCACCTTTTTCCCCGGATTCGCAATGTGCGGGCGGTGGTCGGTCGGGTAGCAATGGTCGTAAAGCGGCACCTCGCCGCCCTGGCACAACGGCAGGTCGAGCTGCGTCGTCTGGTAGTTTTTCGGCATGTCCGGGTAAAAATAGTTCTTCCGGTCCCATTTCGAGATCGGCGGCGTCGAGCACCCGAGCATGAGCCCGGCGAGCACGGTTTGCCCGATGGCGTGGCCGTTGAGCACCGGCAGCGCCCCCGGCAGGCCGAGGCACACCGGGCACGTGTTCGTGTTCGGCTCGTCGCCGAACGACGTGCGGCAGGCGCAGAACATCTTGGTGCGCGCGTTGACCTGTGCGTGAACCTCCAGGCCGATGGTGACGAGATAGGACATGGGGAATTGGCGGACGCGCAGGCTACCGGCAGCCGCCCCCGCCGCCAAGCGCCAAGTGCCCGCACACGCGCGCGCCAAAGCGGCGGGCGACCACCCCGCCCGTGGATCGGGCTGTGGATCGGGCTTGCAAGAACCCGCGCGGGATCCGAGTATCCCACCCGTCTGGCGCATGTTGCGCCGCGTCACTTTCACAACCCTCATTTCCATGTATCGCATTCCATTCGACCGGGTGAACTGGACCACCAGCGCATTCCTCATCGGCACCGCCGTCATCGCCGTCATCGGCGTCCCCATCTACCTGATCCGCGTCGGCATCGACGCCTTCCAGATCGCCATGTTCGCGTTCTTCCTCATCGCCACCATGATGAGCATCACTCTCGGATACCACCGCCTTTTCTCCCACCTCTCATTCAAGGCGAAGAAACCGGTCAAGCTCTTCACCCTCGTCTTCGGTGCCTGCGCGTTCGAGAACTCGTGTCTCGACTGGGTCTCCGACCACCGCCGCCACCACAAGCACGTCGATCACGATGACGACCCCTACGACATCTCCAAGGGCTTCCTCTGGGCGCACATCGGCTGGCTCATCTTCAAGCTCCGCCCGGAGCCGCCCATGGACAACGTCAACGACCTCCGCAAGGACCCGCTCGTCATGTGGCAGCACCGGTATGTCCATTGGATCGGCCTCGTCGTCGGCATCATCATCCCCACCGCGCTTGGAGCCGCCTGGAACGCATGGCAGGGGGGCAACGTCTGGCACGGCGCGCTCGGCGGATTCCTCCTCGCCGGTATCGCCCGCATCGTCGTCGCCCAACACTGCACGTTCTTCATCAACTCGCTCTGCCACACCATCGGCCGCCAGCCGTATTCCACCGGCCACAGCGCCCGTGACAGCGCCATCATGGCTTTCCTCACATTCGGCGAAGGCTATCACAACTACCATCATGAATTCCAGCACGACTATCGCAACGGCGTGAAACCCTGGCAGTGGGACCCCACCAAATGGACGATCTGGCTGCTCTCGAAAATCGGCCTCGTCGAAGGCCTCCGCCGCGTCCCCGAAGGCCGAATCCTGCTCGCCGAAATGCGCGAGGCCCGCGCCCGCGCCGAGCGCCACCTCGAACGCCTCGAGGCCATGCCCGCGGCATCTTCCGCGGCACGCGAAGCCCTCGCCAACGCCGTCGAAAAACTCACCGCCAACTATCACGAACTCGAAAAAGCCGTCGCCGACCGCGTCGAACTCTCGCGCAACGTGCTCCGACAATGGCAGCACGAAACCCGCGCCATCATGCGCGAACTCCAGCGCCGCGGCGATCCCGCCACGGTTTGAGCCTCCCTCGAATCACGCCCCGACATCCGGCCCCGCCGCGGCCACACCTGCCTGCCGCATGACCGACCACATCCGGATCGCCATCCTCGGCAGCGGCAGCCGCGGCAACTCCGCCGTGGTGGAATGCGGCGGAGCCAGGCTGCTCATCGACGCCGGTCTCTCGTCCAGGCAGCTCGCCGGGCGCCTCCGCGACCTTGGCGTTGATCCCGCATCCCTCCACGGCATCCTCCTCTCCCACGAACACGCCGACCACGTTCGCGGTCTCCGGGTGTTCCTGAAACAATGGAGCGTCCCCGTCTTCTGCACCGCGCTCACCGGCCGCGTCGTCCGTGAGGTCGGCATCAGCGGCGGCCAATGGAAACACTTCGAGGCCGGCCAGCCGTTCACCGTCGCCGGAGCCGCCGTGCGCACCTTCGCCCTCCAGCACGACGCCGTCGATCCCGTCGGCTTCGTCATCGGCGACGGCACCCGCAGCGTCGGCCTCGTCTCCGACGTCGGCGACGTCACGCGCAACCTCACCGAATCGCTGAGCGGCGTCCACGGCCTCTTCATCGAGGCGAACTACGACGAGGAACTCCTCGCCGCCGACGCCAAACGCCCGTGGTCGATCAAACAGCGGATCTCGTCCCGCCACGGCCACCTCTCCAACACCCAGTGCGCCGGATTGCTCCGCGAAATCGCCCACCCCCGGCTCTCGCGCGTCGTCGCCGGCCACCTCAGCTCCGATTGCAACACCCCCGCAACCGCCCTGCGCATCCTCCGCGCCGGTCTTGCCGAGGCCGGCCACCCCGGCGTCGAAATTCAATGCGCCACCCAGGACACCCCCACCGGATGGCTTTCGATCTGACGAACCGAACCCCGTAAAAGATGCCTCCGGCTCATTTATCCGGAACGGAAAACCCGCCCGGTCAATCCACCTCCAGCGCCTCCACCCGCTTCCAGAACTCCTGGAAATCCCCGCCGCACTCATCCAGCAGCCGCACGAACCGCGGCACCTCCTCCTCGTATGCGATGAACGAATTGATCCGCGCGTTGTTCACCTCCCCGCGCACCCAACTGTCCAACCCGGTTCCGGGCCGCGGCCCCATCGCCGCCAGCCTCCGTTTCAACTCCGCGATCTCACGCTCCTTCGCCGCGCGCATCGCCTCCTCCCCCGTCCCCGACGCGTAGATCCCCTCCAGCCGCCGCGCCGTCCGCCGGATCTCCACGCCCGCCGCCGCCTGCCGCCGCAAGCGCCGCTCGTAGCCCGCCAGCGCCTCATCATACCCGCGCGCGGCCAGCCACCGCCGCACCCCCTCGCGCGCCACCGCCTCCGCCAGCCCCTCGTTGAACGCCGTTTCGCCCCGCCGGAAATGCCGCTGGTGCGCCAGCTCGTGGAAAATCAGATCCGCCAGCATCGGCACGTCCCGGTGGATGAACGTGTTGAGCAGTGGATCCCGGAAATATCCCAGCGTCGAATACGCGTCCACCCGCGCCACCCACACGTCGTGGCCCGCCTCCTCCAGCCCACTCATCGTCCGCCGCGCCACCGCCTCGCGGAAATACCCCCGGTATGCCATCCTGCCGGTCACCGGATACCACCACGTCACCGGCTCCATCGAGAACTCCTGCGCGGCATGCACCACCCACACCGCGTGATCCCGCCCCAGATCCGCGTAACCCGAAAAACTCCCGCCCGACGTCATGTCCAGCTCCGCCTCCGCGAAAGCCAGCAGCTCGCGCGCAAGCTCCAGCCGCCCGCGCAGCGCGTCGTCCGTCGCCGAATCCGCCAGCACCCGCTCGACCGGCCGCCGCTTCAGCATGATCTCCGCCTGTCCGCCCACCGCCTGCACGTAAAAACCCAGCGTCGAGCACGAGGCCGACGCACCCACCACGACCGCCAACGCGACCGCCCGCAACACCCCGGCATTCAACGGCACGCGACACACGCCGCCAAACCTGCCCGCGCCCACCCCGCCTCCGCCAGCAAATTCCACGTCCCGGCGCGGGTCATGCGCGACAATCCGCATTGCGCGCCCCCCGCCCGGTCCCGGACAATCTCCCCGCACCCGCGCAACCATGATCCGCGAACTCCAGCCCGACTCCCTCGTCCGCGCCTATGCCAACGGCATCTTCCCCATGGCCGATCGCGGGCGGATTCTCTGGTTCTCGCCGGAAATGCGCGGACTCATCCCGCTCGACGACCGCTTCCACATCCCCCGCCGCCTCCGCTCCACCCTGCGCAAGCGCCCGTTCGACATCCGCATCGACACCGACTTCGAGGCCACCGTCCGCGGCTGCGCTGAACGCGAGAGCACCTGGATCGATGACCAGATCGTCCGCGCATACACCGCCCTCCACCACCACGGCGTCGCCCACAGCATCGAATGCTGGGACTCCGACGGCCTCCAGGGCGGCCTCTACGGCGTCGCCCTCGGCGGGGCCTTCTTCGGCGAAAGCATGTTCTCCCGCAAGACCAACGCCTCCAAGGCCGCCCTCGCCGCCACCGTCGCCATCCTCCGCCGCTCCCGCTTCCTCCTCTTCGACACCCAGTGGATCACCAGCCACCTCCGCCAGTTCGGCGCCTTCGAGCTGCCGCGCGATGACTACCACGTCCTACTCCACGAAGCCCTTCAGTCTGACGCGCGTTTTCCCACGTCCCTCCCCGCTGATTGCCCGTAAAAGCAGCCTCAGCCTCCTTTCTTCACGGGGCAATCGTCCTTTTACCTCGATTTTTCCTGAATTTCCCCTTGACTCCAACTTGGAATTTTTTGTCCACCACTAAATTGAAACTATCACCGCATTGTTTCATACCGTGCGGAATCCATCCCCATGGCATGCCTCCTCGCCGCATATCCCCCTTCACATCATGAAAAAACAGCTCGAGAGCCTCGCGCTCGCCCTGCTTCTCGCCCTCCCCCTATTTCTCCCCACCGTAGCGGTGCAGGACTGACTCCCCGGAGGTGCCGCCCATCGCGTTCGACACCGTCCCCGAGCGCATCGCCGGCCTCCTCGGCATCGATCCCTCCGAGGGCGTCCGCATGCTCGTCCACGACCGCTTTGAGATGCTTTGGAAAGGCGGCACCCTCACCCGCAACGGCGTCCGCGGAGGCCTTTATTCACTCCTTTCACCCGCCCTCGGCCTCCCGTCCCTCGGTGGCTACCAAGAGGAAATCGTCGATTTTTCCGACCCCCAGCCGATCCGCATGCACGTGCGGGGCGAGATCAAGCTCGGCGAAGCCGCCACCATCAAGATCTCCAAGGCCAACCCGATCCAGCTCGAACTCTCGCCCACCAGCGGCATCGATCTGCGCGGCACCGTCGAAGTCGTCTTCCAAGATGGCGGGCGCTTCTACGCCGACGTCCTGCTCGACGACCCCGTCATTTCACTCTCCCTCCGCGCCGGCAACCCAGAGGCCGCCCTCATGGGCATCCTCGTCGATCTGCTGCCGGCCAAGCCCGCCCAGCGGGTTCCGGACGCCATCCCCGGCTCCCCGGAACTCGACTTGATCGCCGCCGACATGGCCGCCATCGACCGCGCCTACAAACTCTTCATCGGCAACGCCCGCGGCCTCCGCCCCGACAGCCTCGAAGACAACACCATCGTCTCCGCCCCGGAAATCCCCGACCTCGTCGGCGCGGCCGCCGACGCCTGGATCACCCTGATCAACTCCGGCCTCGCCACCGAGGTGCCCGCAGCCGCCCTCATCGAACTCACCGCCGCCCTCTCCGAGCAGGCCCGCGGCGGGCGCACCACCCCCGCCAAGACCGTCGCCGCCGTCGGCAAGCTCATGAAGCTCCGCACCACCGTCGCCGATCTCAACCAACACGCCCTCCTCGAAGACATCGACGCCGCCATCGCCCACACCCGCCCCGCCCTCAAGCTCGCACTCAAGCGCCCCGGCCTCGTCAGCAGCGAGGCACTCGGCATCATCGCCGCCACCCTCGCCAAGGACGAATTCATTTACGACCCCGAACTCTCCGCCGCCGTCAGCTCCATCCTCCAGCGCATGCTCGATCTCCTGTCCGACAAACTCGGCGTCGAGGAAGGCGTCACACTGAGGAACAAAGCCAAGACAGGAGGCGAACAGCACGCGTCACAGCACGAAGTCAAAAAAGCACAACCTCACGGAACGCCGAATTCATTCGGCCCCGTCCATGGAACAATACTGAGATGCCAAGTCCCTCAATCTCCCCGCTCGCATCTCCCTGCTCCCTGCTACCCCCGGCACGGACCGATCTCCTCCGGGCGGTTCGCGAGCATGCCCGGAGAATGAAAAAGCGCGTCCGCACCAACC
>SLAV01000004.1 GCA_007126655.1 Haloferula sp.
GACGAACGAAGCGGCGGAGTGACGGGAGTGAAGCGGTCTGGGAAATGACCAATGATGAAATGGAAAACAAGAATCACGAAAGACGAAGAAATCAACCGGGGTGCAGGGGCGGAGCCCCTGCCGGATCAAAAAATCAAAAAGACGAAATCAACAATCAAGATTCAAAAATCGATGACAAATATCGCCACCATACCCCGCGCCTTCATCCGGGCGGCAGGGACCGCTCTCCGAGCGGTCCGGTGGTGGGCGTGGCGCATGTCTTACGGAGCCAAACTGCCCTTCAACTCCGCTGCGAATCCCAGCGGACGGGGCCTCAGTATCGCACGTCGATTGGCCTGCGTCGCGGCAGGGACCGACCTCCGGGCGGTCCGGCGGTGGACGTGCCGCATGTCTTACGAAACCAAATCACCCTTCAACTCCGCTGCGAATCCCAGCGGCCGGGGCCGCAAAGGAAACGAGCCAATCCCCAAGAAATCGACCCTGCCCCAGCCGGACCGCGGCAGGGACCGTTCTCCGAACGGTCCGGTGGGGGGCGTGTCGCATGTCTTACGAAACCAAATCACCCTTCAACCCCGCTGCGAATCCCCGCGGACGGGGCCGCAACGGAAACGAGCCAATCCCCAAGAAATCGACCCTGCCCCAGCCGGACCGCCCGGAGGTCGGTCCCTGCCGACGTCACCCGGGGTATCGCACGTCGATTGGCCTGCGTTTTCCAAACCATCTCACCGCATTGATCGCCGCATAACTCTCACACCCGCAATCCAGCCATGAATCCTCGCACCTCACTCCATCTCATCGCCTGCCTTGTGCTGGCCGCCGCGCTGCTGCTGCCGTCCGCCGCAATGGCGGAACCATTCCACGGCATCTCCGACGTCTCCTCGCTCGACACCCGCACCGGCGCGCTCACGCTGCACGACGACGGACTGCCGACGGTCATGGCCGACGACGGCACCACCACCCGCACCATCACCGCCAGCGGCCTCGTCGGCGCGATTCAGGACGTGCGGGTGACGCTGGACATGGACCACGCGGCCGTCTCCGAACTCACCGCCTGGCTCGTCGGCCCGCAGGGCACGCGGGTGCAACTGTTCGAGGCCGTGGGCGGCAGGGGTGCCAACTTCGCGAACACCACGCTCGCCGACAACGCCGACACCGCCATCGCCGCAGGCACCGCGCCCTTCGCCGGCAGCTTCCAACCCGCCGTGCCGCTCGCCGCCTTCCAAAACCAATCCCCCAACGGCGAATGGACACTCGAAATCCTCGATGACGCACCGGGCAATACCGGGTTTTTGAAGGGTTGGAGTTTGGAGCTCGAAATTTTCACATCCCCCGAATCCCACTTCACCTGGTCCAGCAGCGGGACCGCCATCACCATCACCGGCTACACAGGCCCAGGCGGAGCCGTGGCGATCCCGCATGTGATCGACGGGTGGCCAGTTGTTTCCATCGGGACGCAGGCGTTCTTTGGTAAGAGTGCCATCACATCTGTAATCATCCCCAATGGGGTCACAAGCATCGGCCAAAGAGCTTTCATGAACTGCACCGGGCTGAGAAGCGCCAGTATCCCCGCAAGTGTGACCAGCATTGGAGAGGCACCCTTTGAGGCATGCGGCAACCTAACGAACATCGCGATGGAGGAGACCAGCGCGCACTTCAGCAGTTTGGATGGTGTGCTCTTCAACAAAAACCAAAGCAATCTTATCCAATATCCAAATGGCAAGGCGGGCAATTACACAATTCCTGCGAGTGTCACAAGCATTGCCAGCCACGCGTTCAATGGCAGCCGGGAACTCACAGGCGTCACCATCCCGGATGGCGTCACCAGCATCGGGTTTTGGGCATTTGCCAACTGCACAGGGCTAACGAGCGTTGCCATACCCGCCAGCGTCACCAGCATTGGGCGGTCATTCGCGGGTTGTAACAACCTCACAGAGATAGTCGTATCCGCAGGCAATACGAATTACAGCAGTCTTGATGGGGTGCTCTTCAATAACAACCTGACGACGCTTATTGAATATCCACCTGGAAAGCCGGGGGGTTATCACATGCCGGCGAGCGTCACGAGCATTGGTTCCGGCTCGTTCTTTGGGTGTAGGCTACTGACAGACGTTACCATCCCGGCCAGCGTCGGCAGCATTGGTTCTCAAGCATTCGGGAACTGCATCCTACTGGAATCCGCTTTCTTTGCAGGAAACTCTCCAACGATAAGTCCAAACGTCTTCCAAGGTGCCGCCCCGGATTTCACCGTCTATTATGTCGCTGGCAGTTCTGGTTTCACATCTCCCACATGGGAAGGCTATCCATCAACGGAACTCCCGTCCGATCCTGCGATTTTCGTCGCTCCGCTCTCCGCCACAGTCGCAAGCGGTGTTTCGGCCACCTTGAGTGTCGATGCCATCGGCAGCGGCGAGTTGTCCTACCAATGGTATCTCGGCTTCAGCGGCGACATATCCACGCCGGTGGGCGGGGACTCTCCCGAATTCACCACCGGGCCGCTTACCGCCACCACACCGTTCTGGGTGCGGGTGAGCCATGCCTCTGGCAGTGTCGATAGCGATACGGCGGTGGTTTCGGTGCCTGGCGGACGCAATGCCGATCTTGCGGCGTTGGCCTTCAGCGCGGGGGCACTGGAACCCGGATTTGACGCGGCGATCACGTCCTACCAGATGACCGTCGCCGATGGGGTCGATGAGATCACGCTGACGCCGGCCTTCGCCAGCCTGCTGGCCAGCGGGAGATACCGGGTCAACGGCGGATCATTCGTGGAACTCGATAGCGCGGACCCCGGACTCACCCTGCCGCTGGTGCCGGGGATCAATGTGATTGAGATCGAGGTCACCGCGCCGGATGGCACATCGAAGCGGACATACACGGTCGCGGTGACGCGCGAGGTGGCGACCCGCGTGGCCACGCTGGCGGCCGAGGTACCGGACCGCTGGCTGGTGCGCTTGCGCGGCAGCGCGGTGCCCGGCGGCACGATCGCGGTGTTCTTCGAGTATGGGCCGACCCCGGCTTACGGCGAAACCACCGTCCCGCAGTCGCTTTCGGGGAGTGAGGCAAAAAGCTTCCATGCGGATCTCGCCGGGTTGCCGCCGAATGCGGCGTTCCATTTCCGGGCGGTGGCGACCGGGCCGTTCGGCACGCTGGCTGGCGAGGATCTCACCTTCACCACGGCGGCCGAGCCGCCGGTGGTGGCGACCGGCAGCCCGGCGGAGGTCACCGATTCCGCCGCCACGCTGGTGGGGGCGGTCGATCCCAGAGGGCTGCCGACCACGGTGCATTTCGAATACGGCCTGACGCCCTTGTATGGCAGCAGCACCGCGCCGCAGCCGGTCACCTCGGCGGGTGGGATTGTCGATTTCCTCTCGCCCAACGGCGGGCTGATCCCGAACGCGACCTACCACTATCGGATCGTGGCGAGCAACGCGGCGGGCACCTCCTACGGTGAGGACGTGACCTTCCTGGTGACCCCAGGCAGCGGCGTGACCAACCCGCTGCCGACCGGGCCGCCGACCGTGACCACCGGCGGCGTGGCCGGGGTAGCCCGGGAAAGCGTGATCTTCCAGGGCAACGTGAACCCGAACCGGGGCACCACCGTGGTGCATTTCGAATATGGGCCGACCCCGGCCTATGGCAGCGCAACCCCGGCGCAGGGGGTGGGCAATGGCACGAGCGTGGCGGCGGTGTCGATCCCGACGGCCGGGCTGGCACCCGGCAAGGTCTATCATTACCGCCTGGTCGCCTCGAACAGCGCGGGGACGACGCACGGCGCGGACGCCAGCTTCACTACGGCTGCGGAGCCGCCTGCCGCCGTCACCGGGGATTCGGAAGTGGTGGATTCCACCACGGTGCGGGTGAATGGCACGGTGCGCGCGGGCAGCAACCCGGCGGACGTATTCATCGATTACGGCACGGACCCCAACGTCTTTGAATTCAGTGTCCAGGCCAGCCCGGCCAACGTGTCCGGCCAGACGCATGTGCCGGTGGGTGCGGAACTCGGCGAACTCGCCCAGGGCACGACCTATCACTATCGCGTGCGGGCGGTCGGCACGGGCGGTCTCAGCGCCGTCGGCCAGACCGGGTCGTTCCAGGTGGCCCTGCTTTCCGGGCTGATCCAGAGTTTCCCGGACGGCGTGCCGACCGAGGACCGCGCGGGTGCGCTGCGCGTGATGATGGACCCGGCCCCGACCGGCGCGGGATGGCGATTCCTTGGCGAGAAAATCTGGCGCGACCCGGGAACGGTCGCCACTGGCCTGACCTCTGGCGACCGCCTGATCGAATACCGCCCGGTGGCGGGTCATGCCCCGCCGCCGAGCGAAACGGTCACCGTAACCAGCGGCGATGCCGAACGGGTAATCGAGCGCGGCTACACCGCGACCGGCGAGACCGGCAGCGGCAGCCTGATCGTCACCCTGCGCCCGGAATCGATCACCGACGAGACCCGCGATTTCGACCTGCTGGCGAAGTGGGCGTTTTACGGCGAGACCGACGGCGGCGGCGAGCCGCTGTGGCGGTCGAGCGAGGATACGGTGAGTGGTCTGATGGCCGGCAACCACCTGATCGTCGCCAAGCCGGTCGAGGGCCGGTCCACGCCGCAGCCGGTGAACGTCCGCGTCCGCAGCAACGAAACCACCGCCACCACCATCACCTACTACGTCGCCGAAGAGGAAACCGGCACGCCGCCGACCGTGATTGACTACGACACGATCGCCAGCAGCCCGGCGATGCCCTACGCCTACGTCGGCCAGATCCGCACGGACGCGGGAACGGGCAGTGGGTTTGTCGCCCGGCCGGGGGTGGTCGCCACCGCCGGCCACGTCGTCTTCGACGACGGCACGCTGGCCTCGGCGACCGGCGTGCAGTGGTTGTTCCAACACGATCCCGGCGCGCACGCGCCGCTGCCGATCGCGCCGCGCGGCTACTACGTGCTCAGCGGCTACGCCGCGCAGCGCGCGGCCGACGACACGCCGGGCACCTCGACGCCCGAGTCGCGCAATCTCGACGCCGCCGCTCTGTATTTCTCGACCGATCCCGGCCGCGGCGGGTTCAGCGGCTACCTGGCGAGCGACCTGACCTCCAACGAGTTCCTGCTTTCGGACGCGATGAAGATGATGGTCGGCTATCCGGTCGATGGCGTGCCGGCGGCAAACATGAACCGGATGCATGCCACGCCGCCGCAAGCGGTTGTCTTCACCAAGGCGCTCGAACGCACTTACACCACCACCGACATCCGCAGCAGCGGCGGCGCGTCCGGCGGCCCGCTGTGCGTCCAACATCCAAGCGGAATCTACTACCCCGCCGCGATCTATCTCGGCGGCTCGCAGCAGATGGTCGTGCGCGCCATCGACAGTGATGTGGCGGCGTTGGTCGGCTTTGCCGAAGCGAGCGGCATTGCCAGCGCGGGCGACAGCGGCGGCAATCTGACCGGCGACGAGCTGACCGGCGTGCCGACACCCGATGTTGGTGCGCTGGAAGTGCGGATCGAACCGGAAGCCGCCCGCGCCGAGGGTGCCGGTTGGCGGATCCAGGCGACCGCTCCATATTTGGCGAGCGGCGATCGCCTGGATGCGGTGGTGCCGAATCCCTACACGATCCGGTTCGCCAGCGTGCCGGGCTTCGTCGATCCCGCGCCGCAGCCGGTCACCATCGAGGCCGGGCAACTCAGGACCGTGACGTTCACCTACGAGGAAATCACGGTGCCACCGGTGATCACCTCGCCGGAATCCCTCGCCGGCATTCGCGGCGAGCCGATGGTGCATCCGCTCACGGCCTCCGGTTCGCAGGCGGTCTTTTCCATCCAGGGCAGCCTGCCCGGCGGACTGGTCTTTGATCCCGTTGAAAACCGCATCGCCGGAACTCCCGCCGAGGCCGGTGTGTTCGAGGTTCTCATCGGCGCGACCAACAGCGGCGGAGCCGACAGCCGCCCGCTGGTGATCACCTCGCTGCCGGTGTTGGCGAATCAAACGGTGACCGCGCCCACGCGGCAGATGCTGCACTATCCGATCGTCTCCAGCGAGAGCGGCGGTGGTCTCGCACATACGGTCGGTCAACTGCCGCCGGGCCTTGTATTCGACGCCGAGACCGGAATCCTCTCGGGTATTCCCGAGTTGGCCGGAGTGTATCAGGTTCCCATTTCCCTGACCCGCCGCGGTGCCACCGCCAGCGCGGTGCTCACGCTCAACCTCACCGGCAGCGTGCCCGTCATCCTCACGTCCTCGCCCGCATCCCGCACGGTTGCCTTCGGCGGCAGCGGCGTGCTCAGCATCGAGGCGACCGGCACGCCGCCTCCGACCGTCCAGTGGTATCAAGGCGAATCCGGCGACACGTCGCAACCGGTCGTGGGGGCGACCTCGTCGGTATTCAGCACGCCGCCGCTCACGGAGGAAACCCGGTATTGGGCGCGGATATCGAGCATCAGCGGCAGCACCGACAGTGATACCTTCACGGTCGGCGTGCTGCCATCGGCAAACGCCTACCTGCAAGAGTTGACGCCCGACTCCGGGCTGCTCAGCCCGCCCTTCAGCCCGGGCATCTTCAACTACACGCTGCGGGTCGCCCACGCCGCATCGGCGGTGTCCCTCAGCCCAATCCCGGAAGTCGAAGGGGGCGCGGTTCTCGTCAACGGCATTGCCACACCATCAGGCGAATCCACGGCGGTCGCGCTCGAAGTAGGAGAGAACCCGGTGGCGGTCGAGGTGACCGCAGCCGACGGCGAATCCGTCCAGACCTATGCGCTCGTGGTGGACCGCGCGCCGCCCGCCACCGCCAACACCGCGGCGACGGCCGACGCCGGCGTGCGCAGCGCCATCCTCGCCGGCAGTGTGACGCCGAATGGCGAGGCGACGGTATATTTCGAATACGGCCCCACCGATGATTTCGGTTCGGTGACGCCGGGCATTGATGTTTCCGGATTCGATCCGGTGCCGGTGCAATCGCTGGTGACCGGGCTGGAACCCGAAACACCCTACCATTACCGCATCGTCGTCGAGAGCCCGGCGGGCATTTTCAACGGCGGCGACCTGACGTTCTCGACCCGGCCCGCGCCACCTCTCGCCGCCACCGGAACTCCCGTCGTCGATGAAAACTCGGTGACCACATTGGTGGGTGCCACCAACCCGTCGGGCCGGTCCACCACCGTCTATTTCGAGTATGGACCGGACACCGACTACGGCCAGACCACGCCATCAACCACGGTGCCGGCCGGCGGCAATGTGGCGGATGTGCTTTTCAACCCGCCCGGGCTGACCCCCGGCATGACCTACCACTACCGACTGGTGGCAGAAAATGAATCCGGCATATCCTACGGCGAGGATGTCACCTTCCAGGTCGCGCCCACACCCGGCGGTGGCGAGACCTCGCCAGCCGCGCCGCCGACCGCCGAGCTGCTGCCGGTGCTTGATGTCACCAGCGCCACGGCGCTGCTCCAGGCCAACGTGAATCCCAACCGTGGGACCACCTTCGTGCGCTTCGAATACGGGCTCACGCCCGAATGCGAGAGCGCCACCGAAAGCAAGGGCGTGGGCAATGGCACCGACGGCGCGCTGGTGTTGATCCCCGTCCAAGGCCTGCTGCCCGGCACGCTCTACCACTATCGCATCGTGGCCAGCAACAGCCTCGGCAGCACCACCAGCACGGTATCCACCTTTACCACCGCCGAGCTGCCGCCGCTGGCCGTCACCGGTGAGGCCGTGGCACTGGGCGTGAGGAGCGCGCGTGTCTCGGGCACCGTGCGCGCCCGTGGCATGGAAACCGATGTGTTTGTGGAATATGGCGAGGACGGCCAGTCCTTTCCAAACCGGGTACGCACGACGCCCGGCGTGCTTGCCGCCGCCGACCCCGTCGAGGTGCGTGCCACGCTCGACGCCCTGCCGCCTGGCAAAGGTGTTTACTATCGCCTTGCCGCCGAGCGGGATGGAATTCGGAGCGTCGGTGAAACCCGGTTCTTCCGGCCTGCGGCGCTGTTTGGCCTGGTCCAGCGATTCACCCGTGAGGTTCCCGTGGATTCGCGCCAGGGAATCCTGACCGTGACGCTGGACCCGGCGGAGATCGGCGGTTGGCGCTTTGTCGGCGAAAAATCGTGGCGGCCATCCGGCGCGGCCGTGGGCGGACTGGCCAACGGCGACCGCGTGATCGAGTTCCTGCCGGTGGCAGGATACGTCCAGCCACCGCGCGAAACGGTCGGCGTCGTCAGCGGCGAAAACCCGGTTGTCATCGAGCGCGCCTATTACGAAACCCCGGCTGCGGCGGACGCCGGCTTGCGGATCGTGCTGGAGCCGGCCTCGATCGCGGATCCATCCGTGCCGGAGGGCAGCCGCGCCCAGTGGCGCATGGCGGGAGAATCCGACTGGCGCGACTCGGGTGATGAAATCCCCGACCTGTTGCCAGGCAATCATCTCGTCGAGTGCCGGGTTGTGGCAGGATATGCAACGCCTCCGGTGACCAGCGTGGATGTCACCAGCGGCAAGACCACGGTGATGACGCTGACCTATCCGTCCGCCAGCGCACCACTGCTCAATCCACCGACCGTGGTTTCCTTCGCAACCGCCTCGTCCAGCCGGGATCTCCCGTATGCGTTTGTCGGCCAGTTCCGCACGGACTCCGGCGTGCACAGCGGATTCGTCGTCAAATCGCGCGTCGTTGCCACCACCAGTGAGGCGGTCTTCGACGACTCGACGCTTTCCATCCGCACCGGCATGGAATGGTTGTTGCAAAGGGACCGCGGGCACTACGAGCCGAGGCCACTGGTGCCTCGCGGAGCCCATATCTTCGACGGCTACGCCGCGCAGCGGATCGCCGAGGCGACTCCCGGCACGCTCGGCATCGAGTCGCAAAACCTCAACGTCGCCGCCCTCTACTTCTTCGAGGATGCCGGTCGCGGAGGGTTCAGCGGATTCCTGGCCTCCGACCAGACCCCCAACGAGTATCTTGAATCCTCATCAATGAAAACCCTGATCGGCTACCCCTCCAGCGGCGTGACTCAATCGAGCCTGGGCCGCATGCACGCATCCAGCCCTTCATCCGCGACCTTCACCCCGCTGTCCGGGCAGGTCCATGTCAGCAACGGGATCCGCGGCCTCGGCGGCATGGCCGGCGGGCCACTGTGTGTGCGGTTCCGCGAGGGGGTGTATTATCCGGCGGCCATCTATCTGGGTGGCGGCTCGCAGTCCCTGGTCCGTGCCATCGACGAGGATATTGTGACGATGTTCGACCGCGCCGAGATCAGCGGCACCGGCGGCGACAACGATACCGGTGGCGGCATCACCCAGACATCGTTCACCGCGATCGGATCGACCACCGATCCGGGTGCCGTCCGGGTGCACATCCAACCCCAGGCGGCCCGTGACGCCGGCGCGGGTTGGCGCTTGAGGCCGGAATCATCCTACCGCGCCAGCGCCTCGCAGCGAAACAACCTCACGCCGCGCGAGTATATCCTGGAACTCAGGGATGCCAGTGGATTCGGAACTCCCGAGCCACAGACCATCGTGGTGCAAAGCGGCAGCCTCACCGAGGTCACATTCACCTATCAGCCGGTGAATGCCGCTCCGACCGTTTCCGCACTGGCCAACCAGACCATCAGCCATGGTGGGACGACCGGTGCCATCCCGTTCACGATCGCCGATGCGGACACCGAGGCGGGTGCGCTTTCGCTCTTCCGCTCCTCATCCAACACCAGGCTCGTGCCCGATGCTGACATTGTGCTGGGGGGAAGCGGTGCCAACCGCACCGTCACCGTCACTCCGCTGCCCGGCCAGCTTGGCTCGACCACCGTAACCCTCACCGTGAGTGACGGCCAACTCACCGCCACCCGCAGCTTTGTCGTCACCGTCACCGCCACGGCACTGGAAACGTGGCGCCTCGCGCACTTCGGCACACTGCTGGC
>SLAV01000189.1 GCA_007126655.1 Haloferula sp.
CCATAACACAGCTCACCCCTTTTTTTCTTTCTATATATATTATACCATAATTCTTTTGTCTTGTCAAGAAGTATTTTCAGTGAAATTATCCCTGTCAAAAAAAGGAAATGACGGCAGAACTGCGGCAGTGTAACACGAAAGCACACAATAGTAAACATAATAAACATGGACTTGACAAAACTCAAATTCTATGGTATAATATATATACACCATGTGAAAGGGGAATATTTTTATGTACGATATAACGGCTCGCAACTTATTATTTAATTTACCTATGGCTCATACGGTTGGTGCCGATGTAGCTATAGTTTACGGTGCATTACAACTACTAGAAAACACAAGTGATAAAACAGATGGATTCTTCTCCGCCACATTTGAAGACATTTTTATTTTTACTACACTAAGTAAGAACAAAATTATGAAATCATTAGATACTTTGGTTGAATTAGAGTTAATAGACGTTGCCTATAAAGGTATGCCTCGTAGAATGCATTTAAAAATTAATGTTGATGACAATGCATTATCTACATTGGGTAGTGTAATAGTAGAAGGCGAAAGTAAGATGATGACAGCAATAGATGAAAGGGTATCAAAGATTCAAGAGTATTATATATAAGGGGTGAAGCAATGGCAGTGAATGAAAATCTTCATCCTTGGCTTGAACACGCTATAGCTCCTGGTTTTATTATGTTACCCAAGAGTTTAGCCCATGAGTTAGGGGTTGAAGCCGCCATCTTATTCAGTGAAATACTACAACGTGAACACTACTTTAACTCAAGGAAGATGATGACGAAAGATGGATTCTTTTTTAACACAAATAAGGATATGAGTTCAGGAACCGGAATATCAGAACGTAGTTTAAAAAGACTTTACAAAGTTTTAGAAGACAAAGGGCTAATTGAGTTATCGCAAAGGGGTATGCCCAAAAGAACACACATTAGGGTATGCTATGAGAACCAAGACTTCTTTGAAGAAACTGTGGAAAAAGGAGAAACAAAATTATACGAAAAAGAATCCCAAGTTAGAGTCAGTCACACTGGGAAGAATGTCCGCCAACAGATAAAGGATACTTATGAAAAGTCTAACACTAATGCTGGATTCTGATAAGGAGGAGATTGGTATGCAAAGAGCTTGCTTTCAGAAGGTTAGATTTGGGTCGAAACATTTAGCTTCAATTTCTATCGCTGAGAATCATCTGGTTCGTTGTCAGCCGTATTTCTGTAACACTTGTCAGGGCTGGCATATAGGTAGGATTAATCCAATTCATGAGTGGAAAGCAAAACAGAGCTAAAGGAGAATAATAAAATGATTAGTATTGAAATAAGAGATCATATACCAATTACTCAGTCGCAAATTCAAGAATGTATTATGTTACTACCTAAGAAATTTCACAATTTAGAATGTAGGGTAATTATTGGTAACTTATTTCGTGATGAAGATTATATTCTTACAGGTGTAGATCCTATGATAATTTTCCAAGGTTGTATTGGTCGTTGTCATATAAGGATACAAAATTTTTACAATAGCAAAGGCAAATTAATAGACTTCACCATTTTAGAATATCCTAAAGTTTTTATACATTCACAGTTCACCCCAAATGAAAATCTATTTAAAACAAATTTTGTTTATATTTTATTTCACGAATTGTATCATGCTTATCAATATCTAACAAATCCTAAAATTGGAAAGTGTCCTGAGCCACCAGCTTATAGATTTTCAACATTTTGGACATTGCTATATAAAAATAAAATTAGTCGCATTTTAGATATTGATGACAGTAAATATTTCCGCTTACCTTATGATTGGAAAAGACATTTCATTGAATGGTAGCGGCAGTGTAACACATAAGCTCACACAAGAAGAATTCTTAAAACACATACTAGTATGCGTTTATACAACACTTCAGTATGGGCTTGTACAACATCAATAATAAAAAAAATAATAATAAAAATATAATAATAGGGAAGACCAAAAGCATGGTAATTTTCTCCAAAAGATTCTTCTTGACAAGCTCTCATTTTCATGGTATAATATATATAGAAAGTGAGAAAAGGAGAGATTAATAATGCTAGATATGATTATATTATTCGCCGTCTATGGAATAGCTGTTATTGTAGGTGTGCTATTGGTGGGTAAGACTCATATGGAAGCATTAGGAGGCGACAATGATGAAGACTGCTCGGGTTCCTGAAATCCCAAACTGTAATTACTGCCAGAAAGATGGTAATGCAACGCCTGCAGTCTATGATTGCCGTACTGTATATGGACATTGGGCTTATCTATGTGAGGAACACTTTACAGAGTACGGTCCTGGTCGCCTTGGGTTAGGGTTAGGACAAAAACTTGTCTTGATGGAGGTATCACCGTGAGGGATTTACTATTTGCTTTTGGTAGTGTCCTGATAGTTGTGGCTTACTGTTGGATAAGATTAGGTATAATGTAAAGGAGGCTACTATGAAGAAAAATCCAGGTCGTAAGAATGCCCGCCAGATGGCTCGTGCTACAAGGCGAGAGAATGG
>SLAV01000247.1 GCA_007126655.1 Haloferula sp.
GCCAGCAGAAAATTACGGAAAAACTGAAAAACTAGATCAGCAAACTAGAAAACAACCAAACTCCAGAAAAAAGAACGCCTCCGTGCGAGCACGGAGGCGTTCTTTTTTAGGATTTCAATATACCAGCTAGCTTTTCAAACCGCCGTAGCACTGGCATGGGCGACGTAGCAGGAAGATTGCGCCAAGAGATCCCAGCAGGAGGGCAACCGATGGTTCGGGAATCGCGCTGACTGTGAATGTGCCGTCCTGGTTATCGACAGCCTCAAGCCCAAGCGAAGTGGACGAAATGAAATGGATGTCATTCCCGATCGCCGTATTGATGGCAGCAAGATCAGGGAAGCTTCCACCAAATTCCGCCGTCACCGAGGCACCGAGGGCAGCGAAGTCAAAGAAATTGCCAGAGTGCCCACCCAAGTTGAGTGCGCTGTCTACAAAATTCACGGTGCCACCAGGAAGATTGAAGCCGATTGTCCGAGTCGCATTATTAGCCATCTATCCCTGATTCGCGCCGGAATGTGGCGTGATTGGGAGATTTCGTTGCGATTTCCATATGAAGCCAGTCTAGTTCTCCACACCGCCTTGCCAAGTTTTTTTGGCAGCGGGATCATTTTTTGCTGGCGGGTGCGGTCAGGAGGATTCGAAGAACAGAAGGCGGAGGAAGAATTGATTCAGGGCTGCCTCACGGCCCTTCACCCCTACGGGGCACGTCACCCGCTACGCAGGTTCCTGTCCAAAACACCTGCAAGCCTTCGGTGTTTTTCGATTTCATCGCGGCGGACGACTTTGCGGACGGTTTGACTCCCCTGCGGTCCGTCCATGCAGAATGGCTTCGCATCAAGCAGAGCCGCAAACGCGGCGGGGACCGGGACCGACCGGGGCACGCGCAAGGATGGCGCCGCGCTGGAAAGCGCGCGCGACCGCCGGGAGCGCTCGGAGAGTCGTCAGCGCAAGTAGGCGCCCACCGAAAATCGACCGGCCAATCGCGGCGCTGCCGCCAACGGCACCCGCCGTTTCAATTCCAATTGGAAATGGTGCGCGCTGTAGGATTTGAACCTACGACCCCATCCGTGTGAAGGATGTGCTCTACCCCTGAGCTAAGCGCGCATCGCAGTGTTGGAAGAAACATGCCGCAATCCGCGCCGCCTTGGCAAGCACGCGATGACCCTGGCGCGAAATTTCTCATTTTTCCATTCGCGCGCCGACGCGTCGCCGCCATGCTCCGGCCGCGCCAAACCGCCAACCGAGTGCAGATCCCCAGAGAAAGCGTCGAAAAAGTCCTCGAGGCGACGGATATCGTCGATCTCATCGGCGGCTACATGCAGCTCCAGCGCGCCGGCTCGCAGTTCCGCTGCAACTGCCCGTTCCACAACGAGAAGACGCCCTCCTTCTACGTCACCCCCTCGATGCAGCGCTACCACTGCTTCGGCTGTGGCGCGGGGGGCGACGCCATCTCGTTCGTCCGCGAATACGAGAACCTCCCGTTCACCGACGCCGTCCGCAGGCTCGCCTCCCGCGCCAACATCCCCATCATCGAGCAGGAGGAAACCGCCGGGGACCGCGCCCGCCGCAAATCCCGCGGCCGCCTGCTCGACCTCCACCGCGAGGCCGCCGAAATGATGCACGACCTCCTGCTCAACGACGCCGCGGCCGCCCACGCCCGCGACTACCTCAGGGAGCGCGGGTTCGGCAAAGCCATGGCCGCCCGCTGGTGGATCGGCTGGATGCCGGAAAACACCCGCGCCTTCCTCGATTGGGCGAAATCGCGCGGCTTCACCGGGCGCGAACTCGTCGATGGCGGCATCGCCTACCAGATCGAGGAAAACAACCCGCGCGCCGGCCTCCGCGTCCGCTTCCGCGACCGGCTCATGTTTCCCATTCGCAACGAGATCGGCGACGTCATCGCCTTCAGCGGCCGCCAGCTCCGCGAGGATCCGCGCAGCGGAAAATACATCAACTCGCCCGAAACCGCCGTCTTCAGGAAATCCAGCGTCCTTTTCGCCCTCGATCGCGCGAAAAAACCCATCCTCCACGAAAAGGCCGCCCTGCTATGCGAAGGCCAGATCGACGTCATCGCCTGCCACGAACGCGGCATCGAACACGCCATCGCCCCACTCGGCACCGCCTTCACCCCGCAGCACGCCCGCCTCATCAAGCGCTACACCAACCAGGTGCTGATCTGCTACGATGCGGACAGCGCGGGTCTCAAGGCCGCCGAGCGCTCCTACCGCGAACTCGCCGCCGCCGGCGTCGCTGTCCGCGTCGTCCGCATGCCCGATGGCGACGACCCCGACACGTTCCTCAAGACCCATGGCGACGCCGCCTTCCGCAATCTCCTGGCCGAAGCCCGCGAATTCTTCGACTTCAAGCTCGAAGCCGCCCGCTCCGAGAACCTGCTCGCATCCGCCGCCGACCGCGCCCGCGTCACCGGCGAATGTGTCTCCCTCCTCGCCGCCATGGGCGACCCGGTCGCCCGCGACCAGCAGATCAACATCGTCGCCAACCACCTCCAATCGTCCGCCGCCGCCATCCGCCAGGCCATCGCCCGTGAAATCAAGCGCCCGAAGCGCCGGTTCGACCCCGATGCCGCCGACGACAAACCCGAACAGCTCCCCCCCACCCCGCTCGACCACCAGATCGCAGTCCTGTGCCAGCTCGCCCTGCGCTCCGCCCCGGCACAGCACGCGCTCGCCGAACAATTCGAGACCATCCACGAGGCCCGCCGCTGGCTCGCCGGCGTCCCCCTCCTCGAAACCATCCTCGACGCCGCGCCCGACCCCGCCTCACCCGCCGCCGTCAACGCCTTCATCAACACCCTCCCCGAACCCGACCAGCGCGCCCTGGCCGCCGACCCGATCGCCGCCAACGAGCCGCCCGCCGACGGCCGCGCCGCCGCCGAGCACGCCCTCGCCATGCTCTCCTCCACCGTCCTCCAGCGCCGCGACGCTGCAATCAAGGCCGAACTCAAACAACCCGGCATCGCCGCCGAACGAATGCTCGAACTGCTTCAGGAAGCCAAGGAAATCAGCGCCCTGCTCCGCGGCATCGGCCAGCGCCACGAATTCGACGACGACCTCCCCGCATCCACCTGGAAACCCAAAACACCGGAGAAATTCCGCCCCCGGAACCTGTTCCGGGCACCGCCCCCGTGAAATTGAAATAATCCCGCCCCGCAACCTGTATCAACCACCGGAAACCATCATCATGTACACCCGCAGACAATCCCTCAAGGCCCTCGCCGCCCTGGCCACCATCCAGATCGTCCCCAGCCGCGTCCTTGGCCTGAATGGCCAGACCGCCCCGTCCAACGAAATCACCAAGGGCATCATCGGCTGCGGTGCCATCGCAGGCGCCCACCTCTCCATGCCCGGCCGCCTGCTCGCCCTGTGCGACGTCGATTCCAAACACCTCGCCAACCGCATGGAGGAAACCGATGCCGAAGAAAAGGGCATCACCGGCCATCACGACTTCCGCGAACTCATCGCACGCGACGACATCGACGTCGTCCACGTCGCCACCCCGCCCCACTGGCACGCCCTCATGACCATCGCCGCCGTCAAGGCCGGCAAGGACGTCTGGTGCGAAAAACCCTACAGCCGCACCATCGGCGAAGGCGCCGCCATGATGCGTGAAATCCAGCAACAGGAACGCATCTTCCGCCTGAATACCTGGTTCCGCTTCCGGTCCGGCTTCTACGGCATGCGCACCCCCGTAAGCTACCTCAAGAAAGCCACCATGAACGACCTGCTCGGCTGGCCGCTCAAGGTCACCGTCTCGAAATCCACCGGATTCGACTGGAAATTCGAATGGGTCGGCCTCACCGACCTGACGGAAAAACCCATCCCCGACCACTTCGACTACAACAAATGGCTCGGCCCCGCGCCAATGAAGCCCTACCACCCCCATCGCACCCATGCCACCTTCCGCGGCTATTGGGACTATGACGGCGGCGGTCTGGCCGACATGGGCCAGCATTACCTCGACCCGGTCCAATACATCCTCGACAAGGACAACGAGGCGCCCGTCTCCGTCGAGATCGACGCCGATCCCCAGCACCACGATGCCGTCGGCACCTGGCGGCGCATCGAATTCACCTACGCCGACGGCTGCAAGGTCATCCTCGACGGCGAAAACCGCGACAAGGACGCCTCCTTCATCGAAGGCCCCAAGGGCCACATCCGCCCGCGTCTTGAATCGAATATCGAAAACCTCCGCGAAAAGCTCGCCGCCCTCCCCGACCCGCCGGAACAAATCACCGACTTCCACCACTCCGTCCGCACCCGCGAGAAATTCGCCCTCAACGAGGTCAACGCCTTCTGGTCCGGCACCCTGGTGAACATGGGCGTCACCGCCCACCGTCTCAACCGCAACCTCAAGTTCGATTCCACCACCATGGAATTCGACGACCCCGAGGCCAACGCATACAACAATCCCGAATTCCGCGCCCCCTGGAAACTCTGACTATAGGCTCCGGCGGTGTTTGGCCTTGATGAAACGCCGGCGGCGGCGGGTGGCTGATTCGGATTCGGGAGCGGGGTCTTCCGACGGGGTGGGCGCGGGTTTGTGGACGGGTTGGGGGGTGGGCGTCGCGATTTTGGGTGGTTTGATTATTTTCGCGGCGGGCCGGGCGCGGGGGATGGACGGGAGGTTCGGCAGGGCTGGCTTCGGCAGGCGGAAGCCGGTCTTGGTGGCGAAGGCGTCGAAGAGGATGAGGAGCAGGGCGAGGGTGGCGAGGGGGATGCGGAGGTCGCCGTGCCGGACGACGGGCGGGCGCTCCCAGGCGGTGGACAGGTCGGTTCGCTCGACGCCGCCGGTGAGGCGCGAGGCGAGGCGGAGGTCGGCGAGGCGGGCGGGATCGAACGACCATTCGGCGGAGAGCGGCACGCTCAGCGGGCCGAACGGGATGGCGTGGTCGCCGACCTGCACGACGCCGCGCAGGAGTTCGTTTTCGCGCAGGTCGAACGCGGCGGAGAAGTGGCCGGGGGCGAGGCGCGCCCACGGGATTTCGCGCGGTTCGCGGACGTTGCCGGCGCGGACGACGAGCCTGGGCGGGGCGGCGGCGATGTCGGCGTTCCAGCGGGCGGCGTCGTAGTGGAGGTCGAGCGTGAGGCGGGTGCCCTCGACGCGGTGGAGCAGGCCGATGCCGGGCGGCAGCGGATCGCCGCCGAGCCAGCGGCCGAGGGTGCGGACGAATCCGTTGTAGCCGGGCCAGTCGCGGACGAGTCCGCTGTGTTCCCCGGCCATGGGGAACGAGACGGCGGCGGCGCGGCCGAGGCCGCGCCGGACGGTGGCGACCAGCGGGGCGGTGTATTCATCGGTGGTGACGGCCGAGACGGTCGCGCCGGGGCGGGCGTAGGAGAGGTTGTAGCCGTCCACCGCGCCGGGCCATTCCACGGGCATTTGCGAAACCTCGCTCCACTCTCCGGTCGGGGCGAGGCCGGTTGTCTCGGCGATGAACGCGCTGCGGGAGACGGCGACGGTCTCGCCGGCGAAGATGGAGGGGATTTCGTTGGCGTCCTCACTGAAATAGACGCGGCCGTTGCCGCGGGCGGCGATGTCGATGAGTAGCTGGGCATCGGCGTCCCGGTCGGTGCCGAGGCCGACGGCGGATACGGTGACCCCGGCGTCGGTCATTTCGGAGATCAGGCGCTGGTAGTCGCCGGGCTGGACGGCGTCGTTGGCGTCGGCGAAGAGGATGAGGTGGCGGGTGCCGGCGTCGGCTTTCCGCAGTTCGTTCCAGCCGGCGGTGAGTCCCTCATAAACGTAGATGCCTGCTCCGGACGAGCGGATCGAGCGCACGCGGCGGGTGATTTCCGCGCGGTTCGGCCCGACGCTGGTGAGCGGGACGATGGCGTGCGGGCGGGTGTCCACGGCGAAGACGGCGACGGAGTCCTGGTCGCCCAGCAGCTCGACGGCGCTGGCGGCTCCGGCGTTGGCGAGGTCCATCTTGGTGGTGCCGGGCGGGCCGTCGGCGGCGGCCATCATCGAGCCGGAGCGGTCGAGCACAACGGCCATGGCCAGGGCGAGTTTGCGTTCGTCGGCCTTGAGTTCCATGCTCACGGGGAGCAGCTCGTCGATGGCCGACTGGAAATAGCCGCCCGCGCCGAAGGAATGGCGGCCGCCGACCATGAGCAGCCCGCCGCCCTGCTCGCGGACGAAGAAATCCAGCGCGGGCAGGAACCCCGGCGCGAGGTCGTGGGCGGGCACGTTGTGGAGCACCACGGCGCGCGCGCCGGAGAGCCGCGCGGGCACGGCCTGCGACGGGTCGGTGACGAGGTCGGTTTCGATCCCCTGGGCGGCGAAGGCGGCGGCGAGCGGGTCGTCGGGATGGCGGGAGACGAGAAGGACGCGCGGGCCGGAGGCGACCTCCACCCAGGTGGTGGCGCGGTTGTTGCCCTCGTGGGCGTCGTTTTCCGGGCGGATTTCGACCTCGTAGCGGCGGGAGCCGCCGGTGGCGGGGCGGTCGGCCCATTCGACGGTGGCCGCGCCATCGCGCACGCGCACGGTTTGTTCGTCGAGCGTTTCTCCGTCGCGCCGGAGGATGACGGGGACATCGACCACGGGCGGGCCGCCGCCGCCGGCGATGCGCGCGCGGATGAGGAACGCCTCGCCGGCCTGGACGCGGTCGGGCGCGTCGATGGAGGTGATGCGGTAGTCCTCGCCGGTGGGCGGCTGGATGAGGCGGTGGTCGAGCGGCACGCCTTCGGCGGCGAGGCGGGCGGCGATTTCGCCGAGCGGCTCGGTGGCGTAGCCGTCGGTGAAGGCGAGGATGCGGGTGGGCCGGGTGGGGTCCTGGCGTATGAGCGCGTATTCGATGGCGTGGGCGGTGCGGGTTTCGCCGAGGCGGTTGGGGGCGAGTTCGGTGCCGCCGTCGTCGATGGCGGGCAGGGCGTCCACGGCGTAATCGATGTAGTGGATCCGGTCGCCGCGGGACGGGCGCGCGTTTTCCAGCAGCGTGCGCCATTCGGGCGACTGGCGGGCGGTGATGCCGCCGGTGGATTCCGAGCGGTCGAAGAGCACCCACAGGTCCATGCCGCCGCGCCGGGTGGGGAAGCCGGGGTCGCACAGCAGCAACACCAGCGCGAGCACCGCGAGCGCGCGCGCCGGGCGCGCCAGGCCGAGGCGCGGGCAGCGCCACGCGAGGAAGGCGATGACGGGCAGCAACAGGAGCCAGGCGGGGTTGAGGGCGATGGAGGTCATGTAGGCTGGGGCGCGCCGCCGCGTTCCGGCGCGGTGCTGAAGTGGTAGAGGGCGAGCAGGGCGGCCAGGGCGGCGAGGACGAGGAGCGGGCGCGCGGGGTGGTCGTCGTGTTCGCGGCCGCGGGTGGTCATGCGTGAGGCGTTGGCGATGGCCGCGCCGGTGGTGTCGGCGGCGGCGCGGTGGCGGAAGTCGCTCTCGCGGGCGTCGGCGAACGCGACGGCGGCCTCGATCCACACCATTTCCTCGTCGCGGATGCGGATGAAACCGGGTTCGTCCGGGGCGCGGACGGCGGCGGTGATGGGCCGGGTGGTTTCCACGAAGCCGTCGCTGGCGAGGGTTTCCATGACGAGCGCGGTGCCGGCGGTTTGCGTGAGAAACGGGGTGAGTTGCTGGCCGGGTTCGAGTTGTTTCCACGCGGTGGCGGCCTTGGCGGCGCGGATCGTTTCCGCGAAGCGCAGCAGGAGGACGGCACCGGCGGGAATGCGGTCGAGGTTCGAGAGCGCGGGGTTGAAGTGGAGGACGAGCTGCGGACCGTCGCCGCCGCCTTCGCGCAGGCTGGCGAGCGGGCGGTCGCCCGCGAACAGGAGCGGCACATCGCCCGGCTCCGGCGGCGGAGCGGGCACGTCCCGCACCGAAAGCCCGGCCCAGGCCGGGCCGCTCACCAGCGGGTGGGAGGCGGGGAAAACCGGGCCGCCGCGGGTGTCGGCCCCGGATTCGGCGGCGGTGGAGAACACGATGCCGGGCAGGGGCGGCGGTTCGCCACCTTCCGCGACGCCCGCCAGCACGAAATCCGCCGTGGCGGCAGGGGCGCGGGACAGGCGCGGGATCGAGCGCTGCATCCGCTCCGGCAGCCACTCCGGCACGCCCTCGCCGAGCGTGGCCATCGAGAGCGGCTTCGGCTCCGGGCGGACGAACGGGAAGGCGTCGTCGAGAGCGAACGCGTCGCCATCGAGGCGCAGCACGAGCCGGACGGCGTCGGGCGGCAGGGCACCGCTGAGGTTCGCCATGCCGTTGGCCGGGATGGTGACGGGTTGGGGTGCGGTGGGCGGGTTGCCGTCCCATTCGAGCGTCCATTCGCGGGTGGCGGGATTGGCGGACGGGTTCACCAGCACCGCCTGCCAGCGGAGTTCGCCGTCGTCGCTTTGCGCGACGGTCACGCCGCCGATGCCGGCGTTGTCGATGGGGTGGCCGACGGAGAGCAGGGCCGCGCCGCCGGGCAGATCCTCGCGCGGTGTGTCGGTGGCATAGACGACCAGCCCGCCCGGGCCGACGCGGCCGCGGGCGACGCGCAGCGCGGTGGCGGGGTCGAGCCAGCCGTCGGCGGGCGACCAGTTGGCGAGGTTGGCGATCCACTCCGCGGGATTTTCGCCCGAGTAGAGGCGCGGGCGGGTCGGGTTGGCGGAGAGGACCGTCCAGTGGGTGCCGCGGCGGCCGCGGCGGGTGGCGGCGTGCAGGTCGGTGAGTTTTTCCGCGAGTTCGGCGCGGAACACGCGCATCGAAGCGGACTCGTCCACCACCACGGCCACCTGGAGCGCGTCGCGGGGCAGGAACGGGCGCGAGAGCAGCGTGGCGAGCAGGATCACGAGCAGGAGCTGGAGCCACATCGGCACCGACGGGATGAGGCGGTGCCAGCGGCGGCCCGAGCGGGCGGGTTCGCGGGCGATCTCGATGAGGAACATCGTGGAAACCGGGATCGCGCGGCGGTGGCGGTGGAGGAAATGGATCGCCAGCACCACGGGGATGCCGAGCAGGGCGAGCAGGCCCAGGGGGTTGGCGAAAAACACGGGCATGGACGGCGGGCGGGGCGGGGAAGTTCAGGCGGCGGGTTCGAGGGCGCGGGCGGGGAGCGCGCCGGTGGCCAGCGCGCGGGCGAGCGGCAGCCCGGCCGGGATGCGGGCGAACGGCAGGTGGTGGCGGGCGGCCTCCTCCTTCCACGCGGCGAAGTGGGCGCGGTAGGCGGCAAGGTAGCGGTCGCGCATGGCGGCGTCCACATCGCGGGCTTCGACGCGGCCGGTCTCGACGTCCTGGAAATCACAGATGCCCGACCAATCCGGCCCGGCCTCGGCGTCCGTGAAGGGGTTGAGCAGGATGGCATTGCCGCGGCGGCTGGTGAGCGAGCGCAATACCGGCGCGGGTTCGGCGGCGAACAGGAGATCGGAAATCCACACGCGCAGCGAGCCGGGCCGCAGCGCGACGGCGTCGAGCCGGGGTGGCGCGGGCGGGTAGGCGCGGGCATCGGAGCCGCCGTCGGCGGCGTCGCTGTCGAGGTGGCGCGTCCACAGGCCGCCATCGGCCTCGTCGGCCGCGAGCAGGCGGTGGCGGGGGCCGTCGAGCAGGTGGATGACTAGGGTGGCGGCCTCGCGGCGGGCGGCTTCGGTGGCGAACGCGAACAGGCCGCAGGCGAGCCGCGCCTTCGCCTCGTCGAGAAACATCGAGGGCGAGCCATCGAAGAGGATCTCCACCGTCGGCCTCACCTCCTCGCGGAACAGCTTCATGGTGTAATTCCCGGTGCGCGCGTAGGCCGCCCAGTTGAGGTGGCGCGGGTCGTCGCCGGGGAGGTAGTTCCGGTGGTCCTGGAAATCCAGGGACGATCCGCTGCCCGCGCCGGCCAATTCGCCCGCGCCGCCGCGCCACACCCGGCTGCGCA
>SLAV01000009.1 GCA_007126655.1 Haloferula sp.
CGATACCCCGAAAAAATCGGCCCTCGCCATGCGGCAGGACATGCTCTTGTGGCTCAAGGAGTTGGAACAGGCGGTGCAGGCGAGGGAATCGGCTCCGAAGCCCCGTCCCTACCAGAAATTCCTCGCATACTGCATCGAGCCTGAGCCTGGGTTCCGGCATCGCGGGCCGGGCGGGCTGTGCCTGGTGCCGCGCGTCGGCAACCCGTCGCAGGACGGCGCCACCATCGAGAAATCCATCGCACAGCCTGATCTCTCGCGGATGCCGAAATACCTCGCCGACGAGGATGTGCCGATCATCGCGAAGCTGGCGAAATGGAAGCGCGAAAACCAGGCCTGGAGCGGGCTCGTCGCGATCACCGGCGAAGGATGGGACGCCATCCTCGATGACGCGCTCGCCACCGGACGCCTCTTCGCCGCGAACCGGGCGCGCGACACGGACGTGAACGCGCCCAGCCACATCCCTCTGCAGGCCGGGCCGGAAATCACCGCCGTTCCCGCGTGGCGGCGCGGCGACGACGGCACCGCGCAACCCGTCCTCGACCTGCCGGATCCCGACATCGAACTGCTGCCCACCGATCCGCTGCGCTACATCGACCGCGCCAACGGCCGGCTCGGCCACGTCGGGAGCCACCTGCCCGCGAAACTCCTGCTCGCATGGCCGAACGGCCCCGCGGTGCCCTCCGGCTCCGTCGCCGACGTCGGCCAGGCCCTGGTGAAGCTGCCCGTTTCCTCGCCGCTGCCGGTGCCCGAGGACCGCCCGCCAACGGAGATCAAGGGCCGGCCGCCGGAACCCGTCCTGCACATCCGCGAGGTGCGCACCGGCATCTATCAGAAGCGCCACATCGGCGGCCTGCTGCTGTTCCGCTACGGCGGCGGCGAGGCGTTCCACCCGCTCGCGGAGGGCGCGCCCGCTGCCACCAGTTGGTATGAGGGCGACACCCGCTTCATCCTCGAGCGCGACGCCGCGGCCGAGGCCCGGCTGGCAGGCGATCTCGAGGCCCACGGCCTCACCCCGCTGCACCGCATTTTCCCGGCCGGCGACCTCAACGACAGGAACCGCCACTCGGTCGTCCCCGGCGAACCCACCACCGACCCGCGCGCATGGCTGGAATTTCTCGACGGCCCGGCCGCCCAGGCGCTGCGCGACGCCGGCTGGACCATCGAATCCGACTCCCGTCTCAGCCTCGATATCCACGACGTCCGCGATTTCTTCCCCGAAATCGAGGAGGATGCGTCCGGCGGCATCGACTGGTTTCGCTTCGACGTGACCGGCGAGTGCGACGGCAGGAAAATCTCCCTCATCCCGCACATCGCGCACGCCATCCGCGAGGACTGGCCCTCGCGATACGCCGACCCGGAAACGCGCCCCGACACCCTGCTTCTGCCGTGCGACGACCCGGCGGACGGCCACATCCGTTTCCCCGCCGACCGGTTCCTCGACATCGTCGCGCGGGTGCGCCACCTATTCCACGGTGCCGACGATCTCGACGGCCCGTTCCGCCTCGACCGCATCCAGGCCGCCGGCGTGGCCGACGCGCTCGAGGTGAACGCCAATGCCACCATGCGCGCGCTGGCCGCGCTCGGGCGCAACCTGCGGGACATCCGCGGCGTGCCCGCCGTCGAGCCGCCCGCCACCCTGCGCGCCGCCCTCCGCCCCTATCAGGCTGACGGTTTCCGCTGGCTCCAGTTCCTCGCCCGCAACGGCCTGCACGGCATCCTCGCCGACGACATGGGCCTCGGCAAAACCGTGCAGACGCTCGCCCACCTCGCCGCGGAGACGCAACACGCCGCGGGCCGCCCGTCGCTCGTCATCGCCCCGACCTCGGTGGTGTCGAACTGGGCCGCCGAGGCGGAAAAGTTCACCCCCACGCTCAAGACGCTCGTCCTCCACGGCAGCGACCGCGGCGACCACTTCGAGGCGATCCCCGCGCAGGACGTCGTCTTCACCACCTATCCGCTGCTCCTCCGCGACATCGACGTCCTGCGCGGGCAGGACTGGCACGCCGTCGTGCTCGACGAGGCGCAATACATCAAGAACCCGAAGGCCCGCGTCAGCCGCGACGTGTGCGGACTGCGCGCCGTCCACCGCGTGTGCCTGTCCGGCACGCCGGTGGAGAACCACCTGGGCGAGCTGTGGAGCCTCATGCGATTCCTGATGCCCGGCCTGCTCGGCAACGAGAAAACCTTCAACTCGCGCCTGCGCCGGCCCATCGAGCGCGGGCGCGACGGCCACGCGCGGCTTGCCCTGAGCCGCCGCGTTTCGCCGCTCATCCTGCGCCGCACCAAGGACCAGGTCGCCACCGAGCTGCCGGAAAAAACCACCCTCGTCCACCGCATCGACCTGGATGGGAAACAGACCGACCTCTACGAATCCGTCCGCGCCGCGATGGACGCCCGCGTGCGCCACGCGCTCGCCGAGAAGGGCCTCGCCCAATCCCAAATCATCGTGCTCGACGCCATGCTCAAGCTGCGCCAGATCTGCTGCCACCCGCGCCTGCTCAAGGGCGGGGCCGCCGGGGACGCCAAGCGGTCCGCCAAGCTCGAATTCCTCGGCGGCGAGCTGCTGCCCACGCTGCTGGAGGAGGGCCGCCGCATCCTGCTTTTCTCGCAGTTCACCTCGATGCTCGAATTGATCGCGAAGCGTCTCGAAGCGAAGGAGATCCCGCACCTCAAGCTCACCGGGCGCACCAGGAACCGGGCCGCGCTCGTCGGGAAATTCCAGGCCGGCGGTTTCCCCGTGTTCCTCATCTCGCTCAAGGCCGGCGGCACCGGCCTGAACCTCACCGCCGCCGACACCGTGATCCACTACGACCCGTGGTGGAACCCCGCCGCCGAGGACCAGGCCACCGACCGCGCCCACCGCATCGGCCAGCAGAAGCCCGTCTTCGTCCACAAGCTCGTCTGCGCGGGCACCATCGAGGAGCGCATCCTCGATCTCCAGCGCCACAAGGCGGCCCTCGTGAAATCCCTGCTCTCCGAGGACATCTCGAAGCTGAAGATCGACGCCGCCACGCTTTCACACCTCTTTTCGCCCATCGGGTGAGGCGGCATGCCCGCCGGCTTTCCCTTGCAACCGCACGAGTGCATTGCTAGATATCAACGCGATGAAAATCAACTATCAGAAAGCCCGCACCATCTGCACCGACGCCGAGTTCCGGGTCCTCACCGCCACCAAGCCCCGCGAACTCGCCGGGATGACGCCCGCCGCCCTTCGCAAGCTTTCCGGCCAGGCCCGCAAATACAGCGACAAATGGCTCCAGCAAAGCCGCAAGCAGGGGAATTCCACCACCGGTGCCGCCGCACGCAGCTTCGAAAAACACGAGCTTTTCAAGGAGGCGCTCGCGCGCGTGGAAACCAAACTCGAAAAAGCGGAGGCCGCGGCCGCCAAACCGACCAAAAAGGCCACGGCCAAAAAGGCCGCGAAAAAATCCGCGAAAAAGGGAGCCGTCAAAAAAGTCACCAGCAAGAAGGCGAAAAAAGCCGCGGTGAAGAAAGTCGCGAAAAAAGCATCCGGTCGCGCCCGCAGCGCCATGTCGCTCGCCCGGCAGGCGAAACAGCGGTCCATCAATACCGGCATGCGCATGGCTGCCAGCGGCAAGAACTCGCGCGTGCGCGGCCATGTCTCCGCCCAGGGCCGCCGCAATCAGGCAGCCCGGTCCGCGCGCAAACGCTGATCCCGGATGGTGGTTGGCCCTGGTGTCTTGTGATGGCAACCAACACATGACACGAACAAGACCAGACATTCCAGATGCTTCCGGGAGAAATGCGGGTTGGCGATAGGGAGCAAGTTCGTCCCATCCGAAATCCGGGCGGCTGGAAATATCGGGAAGAGAACTTGCTCACCCGCCCATGACGGTGACGATAATTTCCCGTTGGTGTGGGGCGGAGCGGTGCTCGAAGAGGAAGATGCCCTGCCAGGTGCCGAGCGCCATGCGGCCATCGACGAGGGGGACGACCTCGCTGGTGCGGGTGAGCGCCATGCGGATGTGGCTGGGCATGTCGTCGGCGCCTTCGAGGGTGTGGGTGAACCACGGGGTGTCCTCGGGCACGGCCTTTTCGAACCACGTTTCGAGGTCGCGGCGGGCGGAGGGGTCGGCGTTTTCCATGATCACCAGGCTGGCGCTGGTGTGGCGCACGAAGACGGTGACGGTGCCGTTGGAAATGCCGGACTCGCGCACCACGGCGGCGACCTCCCCGGTGATCTCATAGGTGCCTTTCCCGCGCGTGCGGGTGCGCAGGGTGGTGGTGTGGACGGCGGACATGGCGGAGGAAGCGGGGAGTTCAGAGTTCAGAGTTCAGAGTTCAGAGTTCAAAGCTCGGATATCGGTGGTTTATCGCGGAGGCAGGATGTTCAATATCCGATGGTGAGTTTGCCGATGGCGGTGGAGCGCTCCATGATGGCGTGGGCCTCGCGGAGGTTTTCGACGGTGAGACCGCGCAGGGTGCGGGTGTCGATGGGCGGCAGGGCGTCGCTTTCGTGGAGGGCGGCGGCGGTCTTGAGGATTTCGCCCTGGCGGGCGAGGTCGGGTGTTCCGAATTTCGGGCGGGCGGCCATGAATTCCCAGGCAATGCGCGCGCACTTCGCCTTGAGTGGATCGCCGAGGTGCAGCGGCGCGGACGGCTCGACGATGAGGCCGAGGATGCCGAAGGGCGCGAGCAGATCGCCCGTCTCCGCCCAGTGCGCGGCGGGGTCGAACAGGTTGGCGATGAGCGGGAAAGCGCGAATCCCGAGCGCCTCGCACTGCGGGCGCAGCGGCTGGTGGTGGTCGATCACGGCGGCGGCTCCGAGTTTCCCGCACCAGGCGGCGGATTCCGGGCGCGAGGCGGTGGCGACGAGGTGAAGCCCGGCCCGGCGCGCGAGCGGAATGAGCGCGGAGCCGACGCCACCCGCGCCGTTGATGACGAGGAGCGGCGTGCCGCAACCGGAGTCCTCAGCCACGCCCATGCGCTCGAAGAGCAGCTCCCACGCGGTGAGCGTGCAGAGGGGCAGCGCGGCGGCTGCGGGAAAATCGCGGTTGGCCGGCTTGCGGGCGACGAGCCGGGAATCGACGCATTGGAATCTGGCGTTGCACCCGGGTCGCGTGAGGTCGCCCGCGTAATAAACCTCGTCGCCCGGTGCGAACGCGCCGGCGGCGTCCGGCCCGGCGGCCTCGACGACGCCGGCGGCGTCCCAGCCGAGCACGCGCGGCGGGTCGTGCGGCCCATCGCCGAGCGACTTGCGGATTTTCGTGTCCACCGGGTTCACGGCGACGGCGCGGATGCGGACGAGGATGTCGTGCCCGGCGGGTTCCGGCACGGGCGCGTCGAAGGCGACGAGGAAATCCGGATCCTCGACGGGCAGGTGGCGGGTGGCTCCGATGGCTTGCATGATGTTTTTCTAACGCACCACTTCGGTGCCGATGCCGCCGTCAGTGAAGATTTCCAAAAGCAGCGCGTGCGGCTGGCGGCCATCGACGAAGTGGACCTTGCGGACGCCGGCGTTGAGCGCGTCGATGGCGCTCCGGATCTTGGGGATCATCCCGCCCTTGACGACGCCGGTGTCGATCAGCTCCGCGGCGCCGGAGCGGGTCACGGACTTGATCAGGCTGTCGGGATCGGCCGCGTCGGCGAGCACGCCGGGCACGTCGGAAAGATAGACGAGCTTGGCGACGCGCAGCTCCTTGGCGAGCGCGGCGGCGGCGAGGTCGGCGTTGATGTTGAGCGGGCGGCCGGTGGCGAGTTCGGCGGCGAGCGGCGAGATCACCGGGACGATGCCGGCCTGGTGCGCGGCGTCCATGCGCGCGAGCTGGCAGCCGACGACCTCGCCGACGCGCCCGAGGTCCACCGGCTTGCCGTCGCCGCCGCTGGCGCGGAGTTTCTCGCCGATGAAGACGTCGTGGCCGGGCAGGCCCACGGCCTTGCCGCCGAAGTCGCGGATCATGCGGACGAGGCCCGGGTTGATCTCCTCGGAGAGCACGCGGGCGACGATGTCGATGGCGGCGTCGGTGGTGACGCGCAACCCGCCGATGAACTCGGCCTCCAGCCCGGCCGCGCCCATCGCCGCGGAGATCGCCTTGCCGCCGCCGTGGACGATGATCGGGTTGATGCCGGCCACCTCCAGGAACACGACGTCGCGCATCACCTTGGCGACCAGCGCGGGATCCTCCATGGCCGAGCCGCCCATCTTGATGAGGAACGTCTTGCCGCGGAACGCCTGCAGATAGGGCAGGGCTTCGATGAGGGCGGAGGCTTTGTCGATCGGCTGCATGGCGGGGCGGGCGGTGTGGCGGGGTTCGCGGATTTCCGCGAGGCCGGGGCCGATTGTCATGGCGTGGGAAATGCGGTCAAAGAAAAACACCGCGCGGCATCGCGGGCGCGAGATGTGTTTTTCACTCGCCTCGGATCGCCCCCGCGTGGGCATGATCCGGCATTCCCACGCTCCTCCAGCTCCACCTGCTTGTCTTCATCTTCGCGGCGACGACCATCCTCGGCCGGCTCGCGACGGTGAGCGCGCCGGTGCTGGTGACGTGGCGGTGCCTGCTTTCCTTTCTCGGCGCGTTCGCATGGGTGGCGCTGATGCGCGACCGCAGGATCCTGATCGGCCGCCGCCAGATCGCGAACCTGCTCGGCGTGGGCGCGATCATCGGGCTTCACTGGCTCTGCTTGTTCGGCGCGGTGAAGCTCGCCAACGTGTCGATCGCGCTGGCCGGGCTGGCGACCTTGTCGCTTTTCACCGCGTTCACCGAGCCGTTGCTGATGCGCCGGCGCATCCGTCCGTTCGAGGTGTTTCTCGGACTCGTCGTGCTTCTCGGCATCGGCCTGATCGCGGGCGCTGAGACGGATCATCTCCTCGGCCTCGGCGTCGCCCTGCTCAGCGCGCTGTTGGCCGCCGTGTTCCTCGTGCTCAACCGCATCATCGTGGTGAGCGGGTCGGATCCGATGGTGATGGTCGGCTGGGAAATGCTGGCGGCCGCGGCGGTGTGTTTCCTTGCGGTTCCGGTTTTCGACCCCGGCGGCTTCCCCGCGCTGGGCATCGGCGACCCGATGGACTGGCTGTGGATCCTGATCCTCGCGTTCGTCTGCACCGTGTTCGCTCAGGCGCTCACCATCCGGCTGCTCAAGCGCATCTCCGCATACCGGCTGAACCTGGTGGCGAATTTCGAGCCGGTTTACGGCATCATCGCCGCCGCGATCATATTCCGCGAGCACGCCAACCTGACGCCCACCTTTTACCTCGGCACGATGGCCATTGTGCTGGCGAATTTCCTGCACCCGTGGCTGCAGCGGAAATACGCCGGGGGCATCGAGTGAATGCGCCGCTCAGGGATCCCCAACACGAAAAAATCCCGCTTGGTCGCGTGCCGTCAACGTGCAATGGAATACGCGAGCCCGCACGCCATGGCCACCGTATCCGCCCGAGACGCCCCCGCCGCCCTGCCCGGCGTGCGCCCGCGCGAGGCCGAGGCGCTGCAGAGCGCCGGCGTCACCACCCTCGCCGCCCTGCTCGACCACCTGCCGCGCCGCCATGAGGACCGCCGCCGTTTCGATCGCTTCCCCAACCAGCCCTCGCCCGATCCGGTCTGCCTGCGCGGCCTCGTCTTCGATGTCGGCAGGCGCGGCTTTGGCAGCCGCAGCAGCTTCGTCGAGGCCACCGTCCTGCAGGGCCACGGCGATGTCTTCGAGTCCGGGAAAATCGCGCTCCGCTGGTTCAACATGCCCTACATCCACCGCGCCCTCGCCGCCGGGCAGGACATCATCGTCTTCGGCAAGGTGAAGGAACACGGCGGCCGCCTCATTATCAACCACCCGGAATTCGAGGTGATCGATCCCGACGCCGAAGACCCCGCCGCCCCCGTCCACCTCGAACGCATCGTCCCGGTCTATCGCAACATCCCCGGCCTGCCGCAGCGCCGCCTGCGCGAAATCATCCACCTCGCCCTGGCCGCCGTCGATCCCGCCACGCTCGCCTTCCCCGTCGCCATCGCCGCCGCGCCGCCGCGCCACACCCTCTATCGGAACGCGCATTTTCCGGACGATCCCGGCCAGGTCGCCCGCGCCATGCGCGCGTTCGCGCTGGAGGAATTCCTGCGCCTCCAGCTCAACGTCGTCTGGCGCAGGCGGCACCACCGGCGGCAGGCCGGGCGCGCCCACGGCCGCCGCACCGCCCTCTTGAAAAAATTCCACGCCAGCCTGCCGTTCGACCTCACCGGCGCGCAGAAACGCTCCATCCGCGAGGTGCTCGACGACATGCGCGCCCCCGTCCCGATGCGCCGCCTGCTCCAGGGCGACGTCGGCGCCGGGAAAACCTTCGTCGCCATGGCCGCGATGCTGCTCGCCGTCGATTCCGGCGGCCAGGCCGCGCTCATGGCACCAACCCAGATCCTCGCCGAGCAGCACTTCCTCACCTTCCGCAAATGGCTCGAACCGCTCGGCGTCCGCCTCGAATTGCTCACCGGCTCGCGCGGCGACGCCACGCACGACGGCGACCAACCGCCCGACATCGTCATCGGCACCCACGCCCTGCTCCACCGCCCCGGGGTCTTCCGCGACCTGGGCCTCATCGTCATCGACGAGCAGCACAAATTCGGCGTCCTCCAGCGCGAGACGCTCATCAGCCACGGCACCACTCCGGATGTGCTCGTCATGACCGCCACCCCGATCCCGCGCACCCTCACCATGACCCTCTACGGCGACCTCGACGTCTCCCTGCTCGACGAGCGCCCCGCCGGCCGCGGACGCGTCGTTACCGGCCTGCGCGTCGCGCCGAAGCAGACCGACGTCACGAAATTCGTCAAAGACCAGCTAGCCGAAGGCCGCCAGGCCTACCTCGTCTATCCCCTCGTCGAGGAAAGTGAATCGCTGAAAATCGAATCCGCTGTCGAAGCCCACGCCAAATGGGAGAAACGCCTCAAGGGCCACCAAGTCGGCCTGCTCCACGGCAAGCTCCCGCCCGAGGAAAAAGAACGCGTCATGAGCGAATTCCGCGACGGCCGCCTCCACGCCCTCGTCGCCACCAGCGTCATCGAGGTCGGCGTCGATGTGCCAAACGCCAGCGTCATGATCCTGCACCATGCCGAGCGTTTCGGCCTCGCCCAGCTCCACCAGCTCCGCGGCCGCATCGGCCGCGGCGGCCACAAGGGGTATTGCGTCCTCATCACCGACGGGAAAAACGACGCGGCCATGGAGAAACTCCGCGTCATCGGACAGACTGCCGACGGCTTCGAAATCGCCGAGGCCGACCTCCGCCTGCGCGGCCCCGGCGAACTCCTCGGCACCCGCCAGAGCGGCCTCACCGCGATGCGCTTCCCCGAATTCCTCGCCGACACCGCCCTGCTCCGCGAGGCCCGCGCCATCGCCGAACGCCTGCTCGACGAGGACCCCGCGCTCAACACCCGCCACGCCCCCCTCGCCCGCTGGATCGACACCCCGGATCCCGGCACGGACGGCGGAAACGGGGCCTGACCCCGCCATAAAACGCCACCCCGAACGGCGCGCCGAATTCATTCGGCTCCCCGGGTGCCGCGAACCGTTGCCACCTCACGGAGATGGAAGCGGATGATCTGTGAATGAAAAAGCCGTAAGGCATCCAACCATTCGCTCGAGTTCACTAAACCGGCATGGAACATTGCCGTTTTCTTATCCAGCGGATGTCATGCGTGAGCGGAGTGATTATTGATTTGTCTTCGGCAATTTCGTTCGTTATACAAAAAGCTATTTGAAATAGGACGGCAATGCTCTTGCTCTGGTCGTGATGAAGGCCCGCGGTTCCGGCTCCGGCATCGCCGCCCTGCCGCGCATCCGGCCGGATGGTGATGGCCTCAAGATCGGCAGGGTGC
>SLAV01000094.1 GCA_007126655.1 Haloferula sp.
AAGACACACTCGATGATTTGACCGATCTTTCCCCGCCCGCGCCGTGTGTCCGCGGACGGCGGGCATGCGCCGGAGGCATGGGCGTGCGTCGCGGACACAGCCAGGACTTGTTTTTTCCATCTGAAAACCGGACATGGCCGGGATGGCGGGTTCAGCGTCCGGGTTTGGTGGCAATGACGCGGATTTCGCTGCGCTCGCCGGGATTGAAGAGGCTGTTGGCGATTGCGACGCGACCGTTCGCGCTCACCGAGAGTTTGGCGGCGAGGAGGCCCTGCTGGCTGCCATTGAAGAAGTCCTCGTCCGCGCCGCCGCCCAGGCCTGGGGCGAGGGCGGGTGTGCCGAAGGTTTCGCCACCGTCGAGCGACCGGGCATAGCCGAGGCCGCGCGACCGGGCGGGGAAGTTCGTGTGGCGCTCCCAGATCAAGTGCAGGTGGTCCTCGGCGTCCACGCGCAGGACGGGGAACGACCGGGCCACGGCATCATCGCCCGCCGGACTGTCGAAAACGGGCCGGGGCGCGATAAAGTCCAATCCGCCGGCCGGGGCACGGGTGTATCTGAGGGCGGGCGCGCCGTTTGGCCCGCCGTCGCTTTCCGTATAAACGAGGTGCAGGATGCCGGTGCTGTCGGTCACCAGCCGGGGAGCGTCCGCATAGCGGTTGCTTTCGTGTGCGATGACCGGACCGGCAAAGGTGTCGCCGCCATCGGTGGATTCCCAGAGGTGGATGTCCGCGTCCTGGATGTCGCCGACGGTGTGGGCGATCACGACCCGGTCGTTGCCATCGGTTGTGATTGAGGGGGCGCGGGTTGGCAGGGGTTCGTCGCCGCCACCGCCGCCGGTGATGTGTTGTTTTTCGGAGAAGGTGGTGCCGCCGTCCGTGGATTGGCTGTACCAGAGCCGCCCCTCGTATTCGGTCCAGGCCGCGTGGAGCACGCCGGACGGGCAGAGGAAGATGTCGTAGCTGCCGTTGTGCCAGCGCTCCGGGGTGGTGCGGCCCTTGCCGGATCCCTCGATCACATCGGACAAATTGACGAGGGGGCCGAACGTTTGTCCGCCATCGGTGGAGGAGGACGAGAAAATTTCGCCACCATGCCCGCCGCCGCGGAACACGATGTCCTGCCAGATGGCGTGGATGGAGATTTCGTCAGGGGTGTCGCCGTTGGTGATGACGAGCCGGGGGATCCAGGAGAAAATGCCGGGGCTGCGGGAGATGTTGGCGGGTTCGTCGAAGAGGGCGTCGCCGTCCGGGCCGTGGAGCTGGAGGAAGATGTCGTGCGTCGGCAGGTCGGCCCACGCCACCGCCACGAAGCCCTGATCGTTCACGGCGACCGCCGCGTCGTCCACGAAGTCGTATTCCGAGTTGTTCTGCCGCCATGGTCCGCGGTGGGCGTTGCCGGTGGCGACGACCGTGGGTTCGGACCATTGGAGTTCCCGGGTCGTGTCATCCGCCGTTCCAATGCCTGGAGTGAGAAACAGCGCGGTGCACATGGCGGCGACGGATTTCCTGATGTGCCTCTTGTAAGGAAATACGGTTTTGGAGAGTGGAAGTACGGATTTCATTCATTGTGGATCGGCACAGGTCGGCCGGGTTGTTTCATTTTCGTGAATCTCCGGGTCGCGCTGGTGCAAGAAGGGTTTTATGGTTCCATGTTGGAAAGCGCCTCGATCAATTCCCCGCTGGATACGGTGGAGAGGAGGTGCCTCTCGAGGTGCTCGACGACCCGCTCGCGGGCGGTTTCGTGCGGGATTTCCACAGGCGTGCCGGGGTCGAACATGATATCCGTCATGTCGCGGACGAGAATGCAGTCCATTCCCCAGGCGGACATTTCGCGGATGCCGTGGGACCGGTCCAGCATGGTGGTGTTGGCGTGGACGCCGACGTAAAACAAAGTGTCGATGCCGGCGCCGAGCAGGTAACTGTAAATCTGGCGTCCGACGCCTGAGATGATGTCGGTTTCGTGGATGTGAATGGCCGGGTGTTGCCGCGTCCATGCGGCACCGCGGGTGCCGCCGCCGGGGCAATCCTCATTGGGCAGGGGAATGGGCGGCAGATCGATTTCGCGGGACGTGATGGGCTCGATCGGGTAGTTGCCCTCCACCGTGATGCCGGCGACTTGTTCGATTCTGCGGCGGGCCGGGTGGTCGTCGTAGAAGCCTGAGATTCCGGATGGCACATGCACGAGCAACATGCCGGCGCTACGCGCGGCGGACGCGAGCGCGTTGACGGCTTCGGCGTTGGCGTCGATCCATTCCTGGGCGCTGCGGCACCAGTGGGCGTCGCGCATGTCGGCGATGACCAGGGCGGCGACGTCCACCGGGACTTCGAGCGGATCGATGGATTCTCTCCATCCGGCGCCTTCATGGTCGCCCCGCTGTTCGCGTGATCGCAACGGGACGGTGAAATCACCCTGTTTTCTTTCCCAACGTGCCAGTTGTGGAGGCGGGATCCGGCGGGTTTCGGAGCCGGCGGCCCAGAACAAGGCGTTGGCGACGAGTCGTTTGACACTGTCGTTTTCCAAATCCAGTTCACCGCCGAGGGAGGTGTGGAAAATCCGGCGGGCTACTTGGGTGCGTGCCCAGGCGACGGTTTGTGGTGGGGAGCCGGCTACCGCGCCGATCATGAGTGGCACGGCATCGGTCGCGAAATCCTCGAAGCGATGCAGGGGGTGGCGCGAACGGATCGGGCTGACTCCGTCGAAAACCGGATGTGCTACAGCCGGCTGGGTGGGACGGGTGCGGGTGGTCGCGCCATCCTCGAATTGTCCGCCGTGACGCGCGCCGAGGACCTTGACGGCGAAGTCCGCGTCGTCGCCGAACGCATGCACCGCGCCGCGCAGGGAGACGAGTGGCGGGCCGGTTTCGAGGGCTTCCCGCAAGCGCCCGGCTGTTTCGCCGGGGATCCTTCCGGAAGGGTGGAACAGGATGACATCATGGTCCTGTAGCTCCGCCAGATCGGCTTGCGGGGCGCTGGCGTCGATGTGGCGGAGTTTGATTTGATAGGCGGCTTCAAGATGGTTGAGCATCGCGCCGGAACCGGTTTCCGCATTCGTGTCGCGGGGTGAATCGGAGATGGAAACGACGCGCAACGGATCCGACGCCATGCCGGGCAGGAGGAGCGCAAGCGTGGCGGCGAGGATGCGGTGGACGGGCGAGGGTGTCACGGGCATGCGGCGGTTAGATGTAAGGCATCCGCAGGTCCTGCCAGATGAGGGATGAATCGATGTCCGGGCCGGTGATTTTTTCGGCGGCGGCATCCCAGCCCAGTTTTTCCCCTGAGACATAGGCCATGTTTCCGAGATAGGAAAGGATGGCCATGTGATGGGCGATTCCGATGTCCATGCCGGGCTTGCTGCCGTTTCGCATGGCTTGCAGCCAATCCTCGAAATGGTTCATGTTGACGTTGAGGCCGTGTTTTTCCATGCGCGGAACGTGCACTCCATCCGCCGGTGGCTGGTAGTCGCGCGCTTTTTCCGGCGCCTCGGAAAACCAGCCTGAATCGAACAGGATGACCTCGTCCTTGTCGCCATGGAATACGGTGCCGAAGGTTTTGCCGTGTTGGTGGGTGGCTTCCTCTCCCTCCGGGATCGTGCCGGGCTGGTCCCAGATGAGTTCCCAATCCGGATCCTTGAAACGATAGACCACTTTCATGTTGGCCGGGATGTCCCACACGCCGTCGGGCCGGGGATCGCCGTGGGCCTCGACGCTGACGGGCAACTGGCCGTCGGCCCCGATGCACCAGAAGATCGTGCTGAACATGTGGACGCCGCGGTCGCGGATGTTGCCACCGCCGGATTCCATCATCCAGCGGAATCGCGACGGGTGATATGCATCGCGGACGTACGGGCGTTCCGCCAGGGGGCCGAGCCAGGCATTCCAATCGAGATGATCGGGCGGGTCTGCGCGCCGTCGCGGGCCGCCGGACGGGTTCGGCGCGTGCCAGCACGTGACGTTGTGGACTTTGCCGATCATGCCGTTTTGAATGAAGTTGGCGACTTGCTGGGTGGGTCCACCGGCGCGGCCTTGTGCCCCGACCTGCACGGCGCGGTTGTTTTCGCGCGCCGCCCTGACCATTGCGCGGCCGCCCTCGGGCGTGCAACTGGAGGGTTTTTCGACATACACGTGTTTGCCGGCCTCGCACGCGTGCACCGTCTGCATGGCGTGCCAGTGGTCGGGTGTGCTGATGACGACGGCGTCGATGTCCTTTTGCTCCAAAAGCTGCCGGTAGTCGCTGAACGTCGCGCAAGGATCTCCCACGCGTGCTCGGGCGGCCTCCAGGCGGGTGCTGTCGATTTCGCAGACGGCGGCGATATCCGCGCGGCCTTCTTCACGCAACCGGATGCCGTTTCCGAGGTGCGCGCGCGCCATGCCGCCGACCCCGATGTAGCCGAGGGTGATGCGGTCGTTTGCGCCGACGGCACCGGCGCGGAGGTATTGTGGCGCGACCCCCAGGCCGATGATGCCGCCGAGGCCGGCCATGGCGGTATTGCCGATGAAGCGGCGTCTGCTGAGGGTGGAGTGGTCTTGGGTTGGGTTCATGGCGATCTGAGGTGGCCGCTGCATCACGGGGCATCCGGAGGAACCAGCGGGAAATCCTCCGGGCGCATGTCGGGTTTGTAGGTTTTGCCGAAGCCGGACGGGTTCGGTTGATAGTCCAGCACGAAATCGACATCCAGGCCCTGCACGGGAATTCGGTCTTCCATGCCCATGGCCCAGAACATGCCCTGGATGGACAAGCGCCGCATCGACTCCTTATGAAAGTCCATGGGGTCGCCAAGGGTGGTGAAAAACGTTCTGCCGCCGCCATAGGCCGGTTCACGTTGATGCATCCATGCGACCGGTTGCGGTTCGCCGAAGTGTTCGCCACCGAGTTCCGCGCCCCTCACGGCGCGGCCATACAGCAGCGGTTTGACGTTCGGATGCACATGCCCGGCGGCGTGATACAGCCAGCTCCGCGCATGGAATGGCGCGACGCCGCGGAGCACGGGGTGGTTTTTTTGATCGTCATGCAAAAACACATCGGTGGAGTTGGCGCTGCCGTGGTGCCGGATCCATCGCAGCCCGAGCACTTCGTGCGGCCATTCATGGTTCAATCGGGCATTCGGGTGGTCCTCGGGAAATTCAAAAGTCAGCACCGTGGGGCGGAAGCCGACCACGGCCCCGCCCGCATCGAGGTATTTGGTGATTTTCGCGAGTTGCCCGGGAGCTGGCTGGCGCCAACTCATGTAAACCACCATCAAATCGGCGGTGTCGAGGGCTTCGATGCCTTCGAAATGGTCGGGACGGTTCGGATCGATGATGCCTTCCTTGGAGACGGAAAAGCAAAGTGTGACGTCGCATCCATGGCGGTTCTTCAGGATGCTTGCCAGCATCGGCATGGACTCCTCGGAGCGGTATTCACGGTCGCCGATCAGGAAGACAATGTGCGGGCGCTCGTGGTCGCCGGCTACCGCCGTGCCAACCAAGGGAATCCAAGCCACTACAGCCAAAGTCACCGCCAAAACCACGCTTTCAAGGTGCATGGTGGCATACGGGAAATGCTTATCCATCGGTGACGAACCGTATGATTCGGTGGTTAGGTTGTATTACTTTGTGAGCTTCGTGATTCTTTCAAGAGGGGGGGGATTTTGTCACCAACAACCGGTCATTTTCCCGGGATTGAATTCAGGCAATGTTCTGTTGTTTGAGGAACTCATGGCTGTTTTTAAGGTTTTCCTCGCCGACGATCTCGAAGGTGCTGGCCTCGATTCCGGCGTCGGCGAGCACGGCGCATACACCGGCGATATCGATGACGCCTTCGCCAAGAGCGATCGAGGAGAAACCGCAGCCATGGATTGTTCCGCGTTGCGGTTCCATTTCAGCGGGAAGGTCTTTCCAGTGAATGTGGCCTATCCGACCCTTGAACTCCCTGGCCATGGCCACCGGGTTCGCCCCGCCGAGCCAGGAATTGCCGGTGTCGAGATTGATGCCGATCGAGTCCGGGTTTCCGAGTGCCGCCATGATGTCCTTGAGACCCTGGATCGTTCCGGTAAGCGGGCCGTGCGATTCGAGCAGGATAGTGACGCCGAGGTCGCCAGCCATGCGCACCGGTTCATGGAGCTTTTCGGCCACGATCAGGACCTGTTGATCGTAGCTCAGGTTTTTTCCCCACTCGGTCTCGGGATCCAGTTCGGTTGTGATCACATATTTGACACCGATGGTGGCGGCGAGTTTGACGGCTTTCATCACCTCGGTGTTGCCGTAGCGGGCGGGCGTCGAGGGATCGAGCAGGTGTGCGTGGGCGGCCATGGAGCTGATTTCGAGGCCATGTCTGTCAAATAGGCGTTTCACATCGAAGGGGTTGTCGTCGAGGCTTACGGCGGCGTGGAATATTCCGCTGCTGAGGAGTCCGCCCGAGTGGGAATCGGTGATGTCGGCACATTGGAATCCCATGCCCGCGATGCGTTCGAGCTGGTGGTCGAGCGGGCGGAATGGATCGACAAGTGCGAAACAACCGACTTTGATTTTTTTCGGGTTATTCATGGGGTTGGGTTGTGTGCGGGGGTTATCCAATCGAATTCGATATGGATACTACTGAAAGATTGGGAATTTATCATTCAGGCAACCCGTCGCCACGGCCGGTCTCGCTGCCAATGGCCGATTATCAACCGGCGAGGATGATTCGCCTCTCCTCGAAATTTTCCCGTGCAGCCGCACGAAGTGTCGGCTTCCTCCGGCACGCGGATTCGGAAATCGCACCACAATCAATCAGCAGCCGGATTTTCTCGATTCCCGATCCAGCAAACCTGGCTGCAGATACGGGCCTTTGGTTGTGTCCGCGCTTGTCAGGAACTTGGATCATTGATTCCAAGCATGGTGTGGGTGGTTGGAGGATCACCACCAGCGAAACGGCACCCGGCAGGATACCCGGGCCACCGTGGCGGGCGTCGGAGGCTCCCGCCACGGTGGAACTAGAACCGGAGACTCCTTGCTACTTAGATTTCGTGGACGGGGAGGTTGGCGACTTCCTCGCGGACCTTTTCGGCGAGCGGGGTGGAGAGGTAGCGCTCGGTGGAGGAGCAGCCGATGGTGACGATGCGCTTGCCTTTGAATTCGGGGCGCCTGGCGATCTGCATGGCGGACCAGACGTTGCCGCCGGTGGAGATGCCGGCGGGGAGGCCTTCGAGCTGGGCGAGGGCCTGGGCGGTGGTGAAGGCGTCTTCGTTGGAGACTTGGATGACTTCGTCGAGGATGTCGGTGTTGAGGTTTTTGGGGATGAAGCCGGCTCCGATGCCCTGGATCATGTGCGGGCCGGGATCGCCGCCGGAAATGACGGGGCTGGCGACGGGCTCGACGGCGATGACCTTGAAACCGGGGTTGCGGGATTTGATGACTTCGCCGACACCAGTGATGGTGCCGCCGGTGCCGACGCCGGCGACGAGGACGTCCACCTGGCCGTCGGTGTCCTTCCAGATTTCCTCGGCGGTGGTTTCGCGGTGGACCTGGGGGTTGGCGGGGTTGTCGAACTGGCCGGGGCCGAATGCGCCGGGGGTTTCCTCGAGAAGTTGTTTGGCCTTGGCGATGGCTCCGCCCATGCCTTTGGCGCGGGGGGTGAGGACGATCTCGGCACCGAGCAGGCGGAGCAGGGAGCGGCGCTCCATGGACATGCTCTCGGGCATGGTGAGTATGCAGCGGTAGCCTTTGGCACGGGCGACGAAGGCGAGGGCGATGCCGGTGTTGCCGGAGGTGGGCTCGATGATGAGTCCGCCGGGCTTGAGGAGGCCGTCGCGCTCGGCGGCTTCGATCATGGCCTTGCCGATGCGGTCCTTGACGCTGAAGAGCGGGTTGGCGAACTCGCCTTTGACGAGGATCTCGGCTTCGAGACCTTCGGTGATGTGGTTGAGGCGGATGAGCGGGGTGTTGCCGACGATGGCAACCATGTTCTGGGCTATTGGCATTTTGTTTTTCGGGTTGGTGTTATGTTCGAGCGTTGGCGGGTCTTCGGGTTGTTGGAATTTTCAACCACAGATTACACAGATTACTTAGATTTATTTTTGATGAGTTCTTCGAGGGCTTGGGCGTCGAGTTTGTCTTTTTCACGAGACGACGCTCCCTTCAAAGCGATGAGGGAGGCTTTGGATGCGCAAAGAATTTGATGCCCGGCTACTGTGAAGGGTTCCGCCTGGGTGGCAAGATCCTGGTAGCGTTGACCGCTCATGCGGGTGAAGACATCGATCTGGCAGAGTTCGGTTTCCTCGATGATGCGGATGGCTCCTTCTTCGTCGGTGAAGTCTGCGGGGGTTAGTTCGCGCGCGAATCCTTCGCCATAGTTGGCAAGAGTGTCGAGCAGGTGTTGAATGTTGGCTGGTTCGGTGTCGATGAGGATGTCAACATCCTCGGTGAAGCGCACGTGTCCCTGGACGGAGACGGCAAGGCCTCCGATGAGGACGAATCGGACCTCAGCCTCAGCGAGCAGGGCCAACAGTTTTTCGAACGAGGGTTCCATCGTCTTTGGGTGGTTGCCATGGGGTGTTGCCGCGCAGGGCGCGGGCGTTGGCCTGGAGCATTTGTATCCGCTTGAAAACCGGGATGTTGGACAAACTGCCGCCGACTTGCTTGCGGATGGGTTGTTGGAGGTTGGTTCTCATGGGGTGGGTGGTTTGGTTGTTGACGGTTTTTTGAACCACAGATTACACAGATTACACAGATTTTTTTGGGTCGGTCGTTTGTGGGGGCGGTGTGTTTTTTCCACCGAAACACTGAGAACCGCTGAGGTTATGATTTTGTTTTTGGTTGGGCTTGGCGGATGCAATCCGCCGCCACGGGTTAGATTTGGAAGTCCGGTGAATTTGAGGCGAGGTGGAGGCCGCATTCGTATTTTTGGCCGTTGAAGCGGGAGGACTCGGCGTTGTCTTTTTCGGCGGGGCGGGTGCTGTGCCAGTCGCCCATGGTGACGTAGCCTTTTCCGGCCAACGGGTGGGGCGGGAGGTCGTGCTGGCGCATGTAGAGATCGACCTGGACGTCGGCCCAGTCGAGGATGGGATAGACCTTGAGGGTTTTCTTCTGCTTTTCGGCGAAGGTGCGTTCGGCGCGGGTGCTGGACTGGGAGCGGCGGAGGCCGCTGATCCAGACGTCGGCTCCGATTTCGCGGAGGGCGCGGTTCATGGGTTCGATTTTGGTGAGGGTGGCGTAGCGTTCGGCTCCTTCGGGTCCGTTTTCCCAGAGGTTGCCCCAGAGGGCCTGCATGCGGGCGGCGGAGACGGTGGGTTGATAGGTGCGGATGTCGAGGTTGAGCCGGTTGGTGAGCTGTTCGGCGTATCGGTAGGTCTCGGGGAAGAGGAAGCCGGTGTCGATGAAGATGACGGGGACCTCGGGGGCGTGTTCCGCGAAGAGGTGGAGCATGACGGCGGATTGCAGGCCGAAGCTGGTGCTGGCGACGAGGTTGCCGCCGAATTGTTGGCGGAGGCGGGCGACGCGTTCGCCGGCGCGCAGGCCGGCGAGTTCCCGGGAGAACTCTGCCGGGTTGACGTCGGGGTCGGCATGGAATTTCAGGGCAGTTGGCATGCTAGATGATTTGCGGCTTTTTTGACCACAGATTACACAGATTACTCAGATTTTTATTTGGGTGAGTCGTATGTGGGGACGGAGTTGTTTTTTTACAGAAACACTGATAACCGCTGAGGTTTTGGTTTGTTTTTTATTTTTAAATTCAATCTGTGTCATTTGTGGTTCGAATATCCCAAAAAGTTATGAAGCGAAAGCTTCGGGTTTGATGTTTTGGTGGAAGTCCTTGCCCTGGGTGGTGGC
>SLAV01000357.1 GCA_007126655.1 Haloferula sp.
ATTTGGAGGGGGAGGTGCCGACCGTGTGGGGGACCGGAGCCGGAGGCTCCGGTTACGTGTGATTCCGGAGCCGGAGGCTCCGGCTGCGGGTCAGCCGCCGATGTCGGTGCGGCCGGAGAGTTTGGCGCCCTCTTCCATGGAGAAGACCTTGGATTTGATGTCGCCGTTGATCCGGGACTTGTCCTTGAGTTCGCAGCGCTGGGAAGTGATTTTACCTTCGACATTGCCATAGACCTTCACTTCACCGGCGCTTACGTCGCCCTTGATGGTGGCATTCTCGCCGATTGTGATGCGCCCTTTGTCGGATGTGATTTCCCCTTCGATCTTGCCATCGATGATCATGTCGTGGCTGAACCGGATGGATCCGGTGATTTCGAGTCCGCTGGAGAGCACGTTGGTTGCGTTGGCCATGCACGGAGGGTGGCGGGAGGGGCGGGCGTTGGCAATGCGGAATTTTTTCCATTTGTTTTTTGATTTCCCGGCGTGGCGGTCCCATGACAAGCGGAGGTGATGACATTCCAACCCCACCGCATGGTGTTTTTGATCCGGGAGGTGTTTTTTCCGGTGTTTTTTTACGCGATCCTGGCACTCGCGGCGGGTTGGGCGGGAGCGCGGTGGCTGGGGGTGGATTGGGCTTGGATGGCGGCCGGGGGTGGCTGGGCGGCGTTGTCCGCTCTGGCGGCGGTGAACGGTGTGGTGAGGTATCGCAAGACGCGGTATCAGGTGCACGGGGACCGGATCGTGGTGCACGGGGGCGGGCTGGTCTCGGATTACGAGGTGGAGGTGAATTATCCGAACATCACGCACGTGAAGTGGATCCGCCCGTGGCTGTCCCACAAGTGGTTCGGGGTGGGGGACGTGTATGTCGAGGTGGCGGGCGGCGGGTCGGGGGTGATCGCGTTTGTGGGGATCACCGGCTCCGAGCGGGTGGTGGGTGAGATCCGCCGCCACATGGGAAAGGTGTTCTCGATGAGCACGGAACAGGTGCTTCACGACGAGCAGCCGGCGGTGCCGGGGATCGTGGTGGATCTGCTGTTGCGTGTCGCGGGAGCGATGGTGGGACTGGTTTTCCTGATATCGAGCGGCGTGCAGCCGGCGAGGATGCTGGCGCGCGAGGTGGACCTGGAGCGCCTGGCGGATTTCCACCCGGTATGGCTGCTGCCGGTGGCGCTGGTGGTGGTGCTGGCGGTGGCGGGATTGCTCTCGTTGAGGTTTTTCGACCTGAAGCGGCGGAATTACCGGGTTTACGACGGATTGATCGAATACCGGGAGGGCTTCCTGACCCGGCACGACGCGTTCATCCCGGTGGAGAACCTGAGCAACAGCAGCGTGAGCCAGCGGGTGGTCGAGCGGGTTACAAACCTGTATAATGTGGTGGTGAGCTGCAAGGGGGCGGGGGGCGAGGTGACGTTCCTTTACCTGCGCAACGGCCCGGCGCTGAATGCGGTGCTGGACGGGTTGATCGATGGCGGGGAGAAATCGCCGGCCACGTCATCGGCCGCGGGGCGGGACGAGACGGCGGTGGCTGCGGAGGACGGGCCGCCGCGCGGACCGGAGGATCCGCCGCCGCTGCCCGGGTTCGCGCGCGGGGCGGACGAGCCGCCGCCGCTTCCCGAACACGCGCGTGAGCCGGAAACCGAGCACCGCATGCACGTGGGTCGTTCGCTGCCGCCGCTGGCGCTTTATGTGTTTGCGATGCCGTTCGTGTTGTTCGTGGCCCCGCCGGTGGTGCTGCTACTGGCTTTCCAGGTGGTGCGCCGGGTGGTGCTGATATTGCGCACGCGCTACCGGCTGCGCCGGAACAGCGTGCAGGAGTCCTACGCGTTCATCTCGACGCGGAACCGGGAGTTCTCGAACGACAAGCTGACCGGGGTGGTTTTCCGGGAAAACCCGCTGGACCGGCTTTTCGGGACGATCACGATCGAGTTCTGGTCGATCGGGGATGGGAGGGAGATCGTGTTCCGCAACGTGCGCAAGAGCGGGGATCTTCTTGAGCGGGCGCTGCGGCGGTCGCGGATCCGGGCGGACGGGCCGGTGGAGGAGGAAATCCGCCCTGAGTTTTCGGTCGGTCGTTTCCTGAGCATGAACCTGCCGGGGCTGACGCTGCTGGTTCTGATGATCGCGGGCGCGGCGACGGCGGCGGTTACGCGCCACTGGGCGCATGGGTTGTGGCTGGCGCCGTTGCTGGCCTGGCCGGTGCTGGGTTGGATGCGGGGGTGCCTGTATCAGGCGCGGGCGTGCCTTTCGCTCTATCCGGAGTGCATGGTGTACCGGCGCGGTATCCTGGTGCGGGCGACGACGTTCGCCCGGCATGCGAACATCAAGGACGTGACGGCGGTGAAAATCCCGGGATACGACTGCGGGGTGATGCGCTTCAACGTGGCGGGGGAGCGGCGGGACGAGGGCAGCGGGCGGGCGGGGCCGCCATACGGGTTCACGATGCGTTATGTGCCGGAGATCACCCGGAAGGGCGAGCGGTTCGATTACGAGGTGCTGGGCCGGGAAACCGTGGCGGACGGGCGGGAACCGGAGGTGGTCGAGGCGCGCAAGGCGCTGGGAAACACGGTGGTGAAGACGCTGCTGACGGGGGTGATCGTGTTTCCGCTGGCACCGCTGCTGCCGGTGACGCTGCCTTTGTTCGTGCGGTGGGCGAGCCTGGTGCGCTACCGGATCGAACCGGGGCGGGTGCTGATGCGGAAGGGAAGGCTCTACCGGGCGCAGACGTCGATCCTGCTGGACCGGATCGACCACGTCTCGACCCGCCAGGGGGCGTTGAACAAGTTGTTCGGGAACGGCAACATCCTGATCAGCACGGCGGGCAGCAGCAGCCCGGAGCTGGTGCTGGCCAACGTGAAGGGGCACGAGCCGTTTTACGCGGAGCTGCGCGAACGGCACGCGGCGCGCGACCGCGAAAAGAAGGTGGATTAGCCGGCGGTGCCGCCGAACAGGTCGTCGGTCGTGTCGCCCGGGCGGGCGGAAGGCGGCACGGGCGCGCCGATTTTCTCGTAGGCCGCGGGCATGGCGAGTCGCCCGCGCGGGCTGCGGGCGAGGTAGCCCTGCATGATGAGGTAGGGTTCGTGGACCTCCTCGAGGGTGGCGGAGTCCTCGCCGACGGCGACGGCGAGCGAGTTGAGGCCGACGGGGCCGCCACCGAACTTGTGGATCAGGGCCTCGAGGAGGCGCTTGTCCATGTCGTCGAGACCCTGGGCGTCGATGTCGATCATGGCGAGCGCGGCGTCGGCGTTTTCGCGGTCGATGGTGCCGTTGCCGCGGACCTGGGCAAAATCGCGCACCCAGCGGAGCAGGGCGTTGGCGACGCGCGGGGTGCCGCGCGAGCGGCTGGCGATTTCGAGCGCGCCTTCCGGACGGATCGGGATTTCGAGCAGGCCGGCGGAGCGCTCGATGATGACGGCGAGTTCCTCGCGGGTGTAGTAGTCGAGCCGGTTGGCCAGGCCGAAGCGCGAGCGCAGCGGCGCGGTGAGCATGCCGGAGCGGGTGGTGGCGCCGACGAGGGTGAAGCGCGGCAGGTTGATCTGGATCGAGCGGGCGGACGGGCCGGAATCGATGATGATGTCCAGCCGGTAGTCCTCCATGGCGGGGTAGAGGTATTCCTCGATGGCGGGGTGGAGGCGGTGGATTTCGTCGATGAAAAGGACGTCGCCCTTCTGGATGTTGGTGAGGATGCCCGCGAGGTCGCCGGCTTTCTCGATCTGCGGGCCGGAGGTGGTGTGGAGCTGGGTGCCGGCGGCGCGGGCGATGAGGTTGGCGAGGGTGGTTTTGCCGAGACCGGGCGGGCCGGAGAGGAGCACGTGGTCGAGCACGTCGCCGCGCTGCCCGGCGGCCTCGATCATGAGGAGGATGCGCTCCTTGACCTTTTCCTGGCCGATGAACTCGGAGAACGCGGGCGGGCGGAGGGTCACGTCGAACGACGATTCCGGCGCGTGGGTGGCTTGCTGGTAGAAGGTCTCGGACATGGCGGCGACCGCGTTGCCATGATTGCAGCGCCGATTTCCCGCCGTGGAAAGCACGGAGTGATTGGCTACGATCACGCGGGCATGGGCATGGCTTAATCGGCCGGGATGACTTCGAGGACGAAGAAGCCGGTCGGCGTGTCATCCGGATGCGGGGTAAGTGTGTGCAGGTCGAGGTCGCCTTCGGTGACAATGGTGTGCTCGTCCGGGTCGATCACCGGCCAGGTCGCGGGGTTGGAAAGATCGTGGCTGTGGCGGATTTGCCAGGTGGTTTCCGACGGCATGTCGTCATCGGTCCAGGCACCGCCGTCGATGCCGGAAGCGACCTCGTCCCACGGTCCGTCGGCAGATGACGAGCGGCGGACGACGTGAGTCACGGCCGCGGACGGCGGACTCCAGGCGAGGGCGATCGAGTTTTCGTCGAGAGTGGCGGAAAGCTCCGATGGAGCGTCGGGCGGGGCGACGGGCTCGGGGGCGGCGGGGACGGCGAAGCGCCATTGGTATGCGCCGCCGGTGGAATCGACCGGCCCCATGACGAGGTCGCCGGACTCGTTGACGCGCAGGCGCCGGTTGGTATCGGGATGCTCGATGAAAAACCAGCCGTGCTGGTGCTCGACCACGCGCCATTCGGTTTCGGGCTGCGCGTTGGTCTCGGCGGCGATGCCGACACCGGATCCGTCGAGGAACCGGAGCCTGCGGCCGTCTTCCGTGGAGCAAATTCGCACGGTGTTTTCGGTGGTGCCGGGGATCAGAAACCATTGGATGCCGGTGGTGTCGGTTTCGGGCGAGACCGTGCCGACCGTGTTGTTGTCCGCCGCCGGATTGCGGACGCGCTGGTAGCGCCCGCGGTTGTGGAGATGACAGGCCTTGTGGTTGGCGATCTCGGCGACGCCGTCCCAGCCGGCGTAGAGTTGGCCGAAGGCGGTGAGGGTGCCGTCGATGTTGTAGGTGTTCGAGCGCGGTGCGTCGGAAGGATCGGGGGCGCTCTGGTTGACGCTGCCGTCGGAGGCGCGGAACTGGAACAGCGAATACCGCGCGAGGTGGGGAATGGACTCGGCGCGCCAGAGGAACTCGGCGAGGAAGTTGTAGTTGTCGGCATGCGTCCAGGTGTTGTTTCCCGACCAGCGGACCACGGAGAATTCCTTGACCCAAACCGGGCGGCCCCAGTTGTCGTATGCCCGGTCGATGTCATTGATGAAGGCGTCCACGTTCGGCCCGCGATAGATGTGGATGGCGGTGTGATCGACGCGGTAGCCGAGTCGGGAGGTCCGGTCGTGGAATTCATCGAGCCATCCGTTGAATGCCCCGGCCGGGCTGGGCGAGACGAGCGGCACGTCCATGGCTTCGAGCCTCGGCCAGCGGCGGACGGCTTCTTCCACCGTGCGTTGCATGTCGAAGTCATCCGCCGTGGCCGGGTTGGCGGGATCCAGCGATCGGCCGGACTGGTTGAATCGGTCGGGCTCGTTGAAGCCGACGAGGAAGACCGGAAGGGAATTGGACTGGAGGTCGTTGCGGATGTTGTCGATCTGGCCCTGCGGGTCGCCGTGGGCGAAATTGAAATTCCCCCACTGCGTCGGGTTGAAGGTGTGGTCCCGGCCCATGTAGGGGAAATCGGTGCTGCGCTGGCGGCCCCAGCTGTAGCTCCACGAGGCGTCCTGATATCGCGGGAAGGAATGCGACATCCATGTGTCGGCGGGATCGGGTAGCGGCGGGTCGGGAATGTTGTCGGAGGCGGCGGTCCTCGCTGATGTCGCAGCGGACGATGAAGTCGGAGTCGCCGTGGGTTTCCCAGCTTCCGGCGGGCGGCGGGCCGATGGTGACATCCCGGCCGAGCGGGTGGCCGCCTTCGCGGGGCGGGAAGAGGAGGAGTTGGCGGACTCTGGCGAAATTTCCGGTGGTGGTGCGGTAGCGGACCCGGGTGGTTGTGACGGGTGTGGTGAAGGGAATCTCCAGGGCGGGGCTGGAGTTTTCGGCAAATGCCGCGCCGGGGATGGGAAGCCACTCATCGCCATCCCGGTAATCCAATGCGAAGTTTCGGGCGGGATTGGTGCCATCGGCCCCCTGGCCGCTGTAAAGGTGGGCGCTGCCGATGGTTTCCGCGCCGATGAGGTCGATTTCCAGGGTTTCGCCGGCGTCGCCTTCGCAGAGCCATCGCGAGGCATCGTCCACGTATCCATCGACGGCGTGCCTGGCGAAGTTGTCGTTGCGGATGCTGGAGGCGGTGGCGGGCCGCCGGGCGGCGAGGTTGAGGGTGACGCCGGTGCCGGCCGGATGCCCCTGTTCGTCGCCATCTTCATCCGGATTGGGCGGGAACAGGGCGATTTCGCGCAGGGCGCGGCTGCCGTTGTCACCGCCGATCAGGCGGAACCGGTCCGAGGTGGCGGGGGCGTCGAAAATGACGTTCACTTCCGGGTTTGTGTTGCCGGTGACCGTCGAGCCGGGGATGTCGATCCAGCCGTTGCCGTCGTGATATTGAATCCGGAAGTTCTGCCAGAGCTGGACGGGGTTTTCCGAGAGGAACAATCCCGAGTGGGTGTGGGCGCTGGCCAGGGTGATCCGGCGCGGGTAGGTGATTTCGAGCCAGTGGGGGCCGGGGTTGTTGCCGGTGCGCCAACTTGCGAAGTTGCCGGCGGTGCCGTTCACCGCGAAGTCCGCGATGTAGGTCGAGTTGTGAACGCTGGCGGCGACTTGCTGGTATTTCGCGAAATTCACCCTCCCGGGAGTCGGGTTGGCGGCGGACAACGGAATCGCGGAGCCGATCGCGGCCAGGAACAAGGCCGCGAGGCGGAGCCGCGGCGGACGGGCGGGGGCTGGACTCGACATGGTGGAACGTGGCAGTCGGTATGGAATTGTGAGTGTTCCGGTGAAGTGGATTGAACAGGTGCCGCCGGGGGGACTCGACATCTGGCGCCATTGTCGGCAGCGGATTTCAAGTCCATCCTTTTTTTGATAGATGTTGAAAAATCAATGGTTCCAGACGCATTAAAAATCATTATTCGGGTATTCTTGTTTTTTCGGGCACTATTCTGCACCGTGGTCGCCCCATAAACTCGCGCCAGGATGCCTGAAAAACCATCATTCGCCATCCTGAAAACGAGCAAGGGCTTGAAAATCGGCATCCCGGCATTCGTGACCGCATCGAAGAAACGCGGGCGTTCATTTTTTCCGGCGCGGCAGAAAGCCGAGGAGGCGCGGAAGACGCTCCGCTTCGGACCGAACTGCTCCCGGCACTGCCGGAACGGCTCGCCCACAAACGACCGCTGACTAATCAACGCCCCGTCCGAAAGATACCTCAGCCGCCATCGTCCGCGCCGCCAGCCCGTCCTCCACCACCACGCTCTTGAACCGCCGCTCCCACAACGTCCCGCTGCGCTTGTGTTTCCCTTTATACCACTGCGTGAACCGCTGCATGACCCCTTTCATGAACTGCTCAGATCGCACAAGCCGGAATAAGGAGGGTGGACTTCACCATCGGCAGCGCGCTCGACATCTGCGGCGGGAGCGGCTTCCGCTACGGGGATTTGGTGGCGTGGAACCGGGGGCGATGATTTGGCCCCGAATCCTGAAATGACCGACCTCCACCTCACCGCGGACGGCCACATCGTTTGCATTCACGATGAAAACACTCGCAGGGTGGCCCGGGATAACCTCATCGTGCGCAACACGACCCTGGAACGCCTGCGCCAACTCGACGTGGGTTCCGCGAATGATGCCCGCTTTCAAGGCGAGAGGATTCCCACGCTCGCCGAAGTCCTGCAAACCGTGCCGGCCGGCAAGTTCGTCTATCTGGACATCAAGACGGACGTGGAAATCATTCCGCCGCTGATCGAGCAACTCCGCAACTCGCGTCTCCAGACCTGTCAAATCGTCATCCTCGCCTTCGATGCGGAGGTGATCCGCGAAATCAAAAACCACGCACCCGAATTCAGAGCCCATTGGCTGTGCCGGGTGAGGCGCAACCGCATCACCTGCAGGCTCTCACCCGGTCTCGAAGACATCCTCGATACCCTGCGCGAATCCGGCGCGGATGGTCTCGCCTCAAGGCACACCGGCATTACCGATGAATTCGTCCGCGCGGTCATCGACGCGGGGTTCGAGCACCGGGTGTGGACTGTGAACGATGTGCGGGTCGCGGAACGCTTCGCGGCCCTCGGCAGCATTTCCATCATCACCAACGTGCCTGCAACCATGCTCGGGCATTGGCATTCGCTGGACGATTGACCTGTCCATCAGCCTCCCGTGCCCGGCACACGGCGCAAGGATGGAGCGCGGCGGACACGCGCCTCCGGCCGGGGAGCCGGCACGGACCGAGCATCCGGACGCCCGCCCCAAACGGGCAGGGACCGATCCTCCGGGCGGTCCGCGCGCGTGGCCGGAGAATGCAAAAGCGCTGCCGCCTCAACCCATTCGCATGATACACGCACCGCACGCCGCAGGTGGATCCGTATGGAAGGCAGACTTTGCGGGCGGTGTGAATTTTACGGAGGGTGGGGCCGGAGGGACGATTTCGGGAGTTCGCCATCATTTTTGTGTAAAAGGCCTCTCCACGGGCGCATCGGCTTGTTTGCGCTCACCCTCGAGGATTTCAATTCTTGTCCCGGCCGGGACAAGAATTGCGTGATGACCCAAGCGCGGCCGTTCCTTCCGTCGAGACAACTTTTGTCGCGATCGTGACAAAAGTTGTCCTCAGGAAAGTTGAAAATCCGATGGCTGCCGCATGGTTTCCCGGGCTGGCGGATGAGCTGTTGGGTTCGTCGCATTGGAATCCCGCACTGAATCGCGACGCGCCATTGGCGATCATTCCGTGCAATGAGAAGAGTTGGAATGATCAGGTGGATATCCCTCCGGTGTGGGAGGATATCGAGAAGACATGTGCCGTTGTTTGTTCTGTGTGGGCGAAGGTTCGCGTTGAAGATGCGTGACGTTTTTTCGAGATTCGACATCACGCATGAACGGCGCGTTCCTCCGGCGAGGGCGCCGGAGGATGCACGCGGGGGCGCGTGCGGTCCCCCCCATCATCGCGAAATGCTCCGGTTTCGCGCTTCATCTTCTTTTCAAACGCGGATTCAAGGTTTGTCCCGTCGGCATGTCTTTCCGCATTGATGAGCAGTTGACGCGTGGTGAGATCGACAGCCGCACGCGCGGGCGGGTGACGGGAAAACTCTGGCTGGCGGGGCGGGAGGAGCCGGTGGTGCTGGAGTTGGAGGGCAACCCGTGGCGCGATCTGGCGGGGCATTTGCTGACGTTCACGAATCCGGAGCCCAAGCCGCGGTCGGGCGGGGGCGATGCGGGCGGGCTGCACGCGCTGCAACGCGGGCGGGTCGGCGACATGACGGCCTCGCGCAAGGTCCGGGTGCCGGATTGTTCGATGGACGAGCTGCTCGAATGCCAGGCCAACAAGCAGCCGTTCCCGTGGCATTGGGGGAACTCGCTGTATCTGGAGTGGTTCAGCGAAAGGAACGGGCGGGTGGTCATCGAGGCGGCGAATTACGAGTTGGTGCTGGATGCGGAGCCGGCGTGGCGGATGACGGCGGAGGAGGAGGCGGAGCAGGGCAAGGCGAACGCGGCGGCGATGGCCGACTTCATGGACGTGATCGCCCGCGCGGCGAGCGAGGCGGCGCTCGACACGGGAAATCCGGAGGATGAGGACGATGATGAGCCGCAATCCGCAGAGGAGGCCGAGGCGGAACAACAGGACGCGCGGATGAACCTGATTTTCGACCGCATCGACGCGCGCATCGCGCGCGGGGAGATCAGCCACGAGGATTTCCAGCGCGCCTATGAGGAGGAGCGCGCGAAGCTGAAGCG
>SLAV01000313.1 GCA_007126655.1 Haloferula sp.
GTCCGATTCGAGAATCAGACAGAGACCTACATCTTCAACAACCACAATAACGGCACACAAGGCATCGCGGGAGAAACCAACCTCCGCCAGACCGGCACTGGAACCGTCATCCTCAATGGCGCAAACGCCTACACCGGCACCACCACCGTGGAAGCCGGAACCATGCAGATCAACGGCTCATCCGGATCGGGTGATGTCGAGATCCAGGAGGAAGGCCGCCTCGAAGGCACCGGCACGGTGGCTGGCGACACCTTCGTCCAAGGCACGCACGCTCCCGGCATCACAGATTGTGCCGAATTCACACCCGGGGTGCAACAATTCAGCGGCGACCTCACCTACGAAAACGGAAGCGTCTTCGAGTGGCATCTCATCGGAAATACCGAGAGTGGCCGTGGCGATAACTGGTCGGGAGTGGACGTCGATGGCGATCTGACGATCAAAGAAAGTTCCACATTCAAGCTGGTGTTCGACGACGTCGATTTCAATGATAGTTTCTGGAGGGAGGATCGCGAATGGCAGGTCTTTTCCGGAGGGGAAACGGACTTGATCACCGACTTGTTCACAAAGTTTGACATCCCGGATGATGTGAACTACGATGAGTCGATGGGCTTCTTCTCGACAACGTCCGATGGCTACCTGGTCTGGACCGTCCCGGAACCCTCCACCACCCTGGTGGGCGTGCTTCTCGCGGCCGGCATCCTCAGTCGCCGCCGATCCTGATATCGCCCCCCTCTTCTGAAGCAGGCACCAGAGAGCATTCTTTCCAGCCAGGAAAGGCATGCTCCATGACCGAGGCCCACACGTCGTCCTCGCCAACATTTGAGTTCCGGCGGAGCAACCGCCGGGAAAACACAAGAGGACGAGGGGATATGGGGATAAAGGGATAAAGGAGGGGACCACACTGGATGGGGGGGACCACACGCGCCCCCGCGTGTTCCTTCGCGGCCCTCGCGCGAAGGCGGGCATTCCGGCCGGTTGACCTCCACCCCGCGATCCTGCGTCACCCACACCCGACGCCAGTAGGTTCGACCGTAGCGGCGAGAGCCCTGGAATCGGAATTCCCCGTGGCATGCCGATCCCACAGGCCCCTACCCCCCGGTGCCTCATCGATCCCGCTCGTTTTCCCCGAAAAAAAACGCCTCCGCATCGAGTATCCTCTCGGGCCGCACCCCGACATCCTGCCAACTCATGCATTTTCCCACCATGCGAACGATCATCGCCACCCTGCTCCTCTCCGCCGGCCTCCTCAGCGCCGCTCCTGAAACGGCCCCGCCCGTCCCGCCGGCCGCGAACGAGCGCATCGTCATGATCGGCAACACCCTCGGCGAGCGCATGCTCCATTTCGCCGACTTCGAAACCGAGCTGCACCTCCGCCACCCCGGCCACAACCTCGTCATCCGCAACCTCTGCTTCCCGGGTGACACCCCCGCCTTCCGGCCCCGCGCCGGGCGCAATTCCCCCTGGGCCTTCCCCGGTGCCGCGGAGTTCCGCCCCGAATTCACCGAACACCGCGGCCGGGGACGCGAATCGTCGCCCGACCAGTGGCTCGATTTCCTCAATGCCGACACCATCCTCGCCTTCTTCGGATTCAACGAATCATTCGACGGACCCGAGGGCCTGGACAAATTCGAGGCCGAACTCGACGCATTCGCAACCCACACGCTCGACCAGCAATACAATGGCGAACGCCCGCCCCGCCTCGTCCTCGTCTCCCCGGTCGCCTTCGAGGACCGCACCGCCGACCTCGACCTGCCGGACGGCACCGCCGAGAACGCCAACCTCGCCATCTACACCGCCGCGATCTCGCGCGTCGCGGCGAAACACGACCTCACCTTCGTCGATCTTTTCACCCCCACGCTCCAGGCGTTCACCGCGGGCGAAGGCGGCCCGTTCACCATCAACGGCTGCCACCTCAACGCCGCCGGTTACGCGCTCATCGCCCCCATCCTCGCCGACGCCGCCTTCGGCCAGGCCGCCGTCGCCTCCACCGCCCCGCCAAGGATCCTCCAGGACGCCATCGACGACAAAAACTGGCTCTGGAAAAACGACTACCGCATCCTCAACGGCGTCCATGTCTTCGGCCGCCGCGAACGCCCGTTCGGCACATTCAACTACCCCGCCGAAATCGAAAAACTCCGGGAAATGACCCACCTGCGCGACGAAGCCATCTGGACCATTGCCTCGTCCCGCTCCACCGAACCCGAAGTCGATGATGCGAAGACCCGCGAACTCCCCGTGGTCGAAACCAATTTCGACCGCCCCATCACCTACCTCGACAACGAGGAGGCCCTCGAAACCCTCACCGTCGCCGATGGTTTCGAGGCCACCATCTTCGCGTCCGAGCGCGACTTCCCCAACCTCCGCAACCCGGTCCAGCTCACTTTCGACGACCGCGGCCGCCTCTGGGTCGCCGTCATCCCCAGCTACCCCCACTACCGCCCCGGAGATCCCCGCCCCGACGACAAGATCCTCATCTACGAGGACACCACCGGCGACGGCCGCGCCGACAAGGAAATCGTCTTCGCCGACGGCCTCCACGTCACCACCGGCTTCGAGATCACCCCCGAGGGCGTCTATGTCGCCCAGCAGCCCGATCTCGTCCTGCTCATCGACGAGACCGGCAACGACCGCGCCGACCGCCGCGAGGTGCTCCTTCACGGGTTCTGCTCGCACGACACCCACCACACCATCGGAGCCTTCACCTCCGATCCGTCCGGAGCGATCTACATGGTCGAGGGCGTCTTCCTGCACTCCCAGGTCGAGTCGCCTTACGGAGCCGTCCGCGGCACCGGCGCTGGCGTCTTCCGCTTCTGCCCGCGCTCGTTCCGCGTCGAGCGCTACGTCCAGTCGCACTTCGCCAACCCGTGGGGCCTCGCGTTCGACGAATGGGGCCAGTTCTTCATCGCCGACGCATCCTCCGGCCGGAACTGGTGGGGCCTGCCGATCTCCGCGAAAGTCCCCCACGGCTTCAACATCGAGAAGGCGGGCGAATTCGCACCGCGCCGCGCCAGACCCACCGCCGGTGCCGAATTCCTCTACTCGCGCCACTTCCCCGATGAAATGCAGGGCGACTGGATGGTGAACAACAGCATCGGCCTGCTCGGCACCACCACCTGGGAAGTCGGGGAGGACGGATCCGGATTCCGCGGCAGTATCCGCGGCGACCTGCTCGAATCCAGCGATCCGAACTTCCGCCCCGTCGATCTCGAGGTCGCGCCCGATGGATCGCTCTACATCGTCGATTGGCACAACGCGCTCGTCGGCCACATGCAGCACTCCGCACGCGACCCGAACCGCGACCACGACCACGGGCGCATCTACCGCGTCACCCACACCGAACGCCCGCTCGTCACCCCCGCCAACGTCGAGGGCGCGCCCGTCGCCGAACTGCTCGAAAACCTCAAGCTCCCCGAGATGCGCACCCGCCACCGCAGCCTGCGCCAGCTCCGCTCGCGACCCACCTCCGAAGTCATGCCCGCCCTCGCCACCTGGGTCCGCTCGCTCGACGACACGGATCCCCGTCACGACCACCACCTGCTCCAGGCGCTCTGGGTCGCGTGGGGCCAGCACGAAATCCCGCCGACCCTGCTCGACCGCGTCCTCACCGCCCCGTCGCACAAGGCCAGGGCCGCCGCCGTCCAGATCATCCGCCACACCTTCCGCGACATCGAAAACGCGACGGAACTCCTCCTCCGCGCCGCCAACGACGAACACCCGCGCGTCCGCCTCGAGGCCATCATGGCCGCCTCGTGGATGGACTCGCCCGACGGTGCACACGTCGCCCTCGAAGCCCTCAAACACCCGCTCGACCGTTGGATGGGCCACGCCTTCGACGCCACCATGCTCACCCTCCGCCCGCACATCGACACGCTCCTCGCCACCAACGCCATCGATCTCGACGAAAACACCGCGGCGCGCGACCTCATCACCGGAGAAATGGAAATCGAACTTCCCGCCGGTGAGAACGTCCCGCCACCCCCGCCCGAATGGCTCGACGAGGACGCCGCCCGGCAATTCACCCGCGGATTCGAGGTCTATCACCGCGCCGCCCACTGCGCCACCTGCCATGGCGACGACGGCAAGGGCGACGGCCGCTTCTACCCGCCGCTCACCCCGAACCCGTGGGTCGAGGGCAGTGTGGACCGCCTCATCAAACTCACCCTCAAGGGCGTATGGGGCCCGATGGAAGTCGATGGCGTCACTTACACTCCCGAAGGCGGGGTACCTCCGATGACTCCCTTCGAGGGCCTGCTCGACGACCAGGAGGTTGCCGATGTCCTCACGTTCGTCCGCAGCTCATTCGGCAACCGCGCCTCACCCGTCTCCGCCGAACACGTCGCCCGCATCCGCGAGGCCACCGAGGACCAGACCGGCTTCTACACCGTCGAAGAACTGCTCGAGAAACATCCGCTCGAGGAATCCGACTGACCGACTCCCGGAGAACCCGGCGGATCAAGCCGCGGAATCGGGCGAAATTCCCCGATTCCGCGCTTTTTTTGTCGTTGTCGCCCCATCCTCCCGGTAAAAAACGTCCAGTTTCAAACCCGAACCGAAACCCACCATGTCAAACACCCACCCGAAACTTCACAACGCAACCTGGCCCGGCGTCGTCGGCAAAGGCCCCGACAGCAACGAGCCTTTCATCGAACTCGACACCATGCTCGACCTCACCGCTGCGGCGGAAGTCGATGGCGAGAAATTCGACGGCGTCGATCTCTTCCTCTGCGCCCCACACGTCGATATCGACTCGACCGATGACGACCTCGCCGCCCTCGCCGGCAAGCTGCGCGACCGCAACCTCGCCGCCGGCTCGCTCGTCGCCCCCGTCTGGCCGCCCACCGGCGGCGGCCCCGCCATGGGCACCCCGGAGGAACGCGAACAATTCCTCACCCAGGTCCGCAAATCCTGCGCCATCGGCAACAAGCTCCGCGACCTCGGCGTGCGCCCATACGGCGTCATCCGCATCGACTCCGGCTCCGGCGTGGCCGACTGGGCCGCCGACCCCGAATCCAACACCGCCCTCATCGCCGACACCTTCCGCCGCGCCTGCGACATCGCCGACCAGCACGGCGAACGCCTCGCCGCCGAAGGCGAAATCTGCTGGGGCGGCATGCACAGCTGGAAGGAAATGCTCAAACTCCTCGAATCGGTCGACCGCCCCGGCACCCTCGGCTTCCAGGCCGACCTCGCCCACACCCTGCTCTACCTCCTCGGCCACAACGCCGAGGGCGACGCCATCCTGCCCAAGGACTTCGACTGGAGCGACGAAGCCGCCTTCCACGAGGCCTACACCACCCTCACCGACGCCCTCCGCCCCTGGACCATCGACTTCCACGTCGCCCAGAACGACGCCACCGTCAAAGGCCAGGGCAGCCACGACAAAACCGGCAAACACTGCCCGCCCGACGACCCCAACGGCAAACTCGACATCACCAGGGCCGCCGGATACTGGCTCCGTGGAGCCGACGGCAAACCCACCGGCGCGTTCCAGCACATCTGCTGGGACGGCTGCATGTTCCCCAACGAAACCATGCTCGACCCCGCCACCTGGAACAAGGTCCTCGCCGCCATGATCCACGTCCGCAACGCCCACGGCTGGTAAACACGGAGTGGCGGCTTGAAGCCGCCATATCCCGCACAGGCGGCTTCCAAGCCGCCTGAACCCGGACAAAGTGCTTGCCATCACCCCTTGTGTGATACACAATTGTCTCACAGTGAAAACCGCCTCAGTTCGCGATCTCCGTAATTCGTTCCCACGCGTCGCAGCATGGATCAACGAAGGAGAATCCGTCGAAATCACCCGCTCGGGAAAACCGTTCGCACGATTGGAGCCGATCAAACCCGAAGTTGCGGCAAGACCAAGGATGCCGGATTTCATGGCACGCATGCGTGATCACTTCCCCCACGAGGCACGCGGCGCGGGACTGTCAGCCATCGTGGACCAAGACAGGGGAGAGCGATGATTGCCTATGCCGACACGGGATTTGTCGTCACGCTCTACAAGGCCGAGAGCACAAGCGCCCGCGCCGCAGCCATCATGGCCAAACAAAAACATTCCGTCTGCCTGAGCATGCTTGCAGAAATCGAATTCATCAACGCATTGCACCTCGCGGTATTCCGAAAGGAAATCTCATCACCCGATGCAATCTTGAAAAGACGCCTCTTCGCCGAAGATGTGGATAACGGAATCTTCACGATCATGCCGGTTTCTCCAACAGCGCTCCACGCGAAAACCATCGAACTCGCGGACCGCCACAGCGCAAGCACCGGCACACGCAGTCTCGACCTGATGCATGTGGCGGCCGCCGTATCATTGAAAACGCGGGAATTCTTCAGTTTCGACGCGCGCCAACGAAAGGTCGCTAAATCCGAAGGACTCACAGTGAGGCCGTCATGAAAACAGAATCTCCCGCCACGACCGCTTGACACCCTGGGCATCAATTTCCAGCCTTCTTACACATAGCAGCTATCTCGGCACATCCACCCCGACTCAACCCAACCCAATCCATACCAACACCCACCACCATGAAAACCCTCAACATCGGCATGATCGGCTACGGCTTCATGGGCCGCACCCACTCAAACGCCTACTCCAACGTCAACCACTTCTTCGACCTCCAATACCAACCCGTCCTCAAGGCCATCTGCGCCCGCAATGAGGAGCGCGCCACCGCCTTCGCCAATCAATGGGGCTACGAATCCGTCGAGACCGACTGGCGCAAGCTCATCGAACGCGACGACATCGACGCCATCGACATCTGCACCCCCAACAACCTCCACCGCGACATCGCCATCGCCGCCGCCGAGGCCGGCAAGATGATCCTCTGCGAAAAACCCCTCGCCCGCTCCGTCGCCGAAGGCGAGGAAATGTGCCAGGCAATCGAAAAGGCCGGCGTCCCCAACACCGTCTGGTACAACTACCGCCGCGTCCCCGCCGTCACCCTCGCCAAACAACTCGTCGATGAGGGCCGCCTCGGCCGCGTCTTCCACTACCGCGCCAACTTCCTCCAGGACTGGACCATCTCCACCGACCTCCCCCAGGGCGGTGAGGCCCTCTGGCGGCTCGATGTCGAAGCCGCCGGCTCCGGCGTCACCGGCGACCTCCTCGCCCACTGCATCGACACCGCCATCTGGATCAACGGCCCCATCACATCCGTCACCGCCATGACGGAAACGTTCGTCAAGGAGCGCACCCACAACCTCACCGGCAAGGTCGAAAAGGTCGGCATCGACGACGCCTGCGCCTTCCTCGCCCGCTTCGCCAACGGCTCGCTCGCCATCTTCGAGTCCACCCGCTACGCCCGCGGCCACAAGGCCCTCTACACCTTCGAGATCAACGGCGAAAAAGCCTCCCTCGCCTGGGACCTCCACGACCTCCACCGCCTCCAGGTCTTCGACCACGGCGACGACTCGCTCATCCGCGGCTGGCACAACGTCCACGTCTCCGACGGCGACCAACCCTACATGGACAAATGGTGGGTCCCCGGCCTCCAGATCGGCTACGAACATTCCTTCATCCACCAGGTCGCCGACTTCCTCAAATCCCTCGAAAGCGGCACCCCCTGCGGCCCCACCTTCCGCGACGCCCAGGCCACCCAGATCGTCTGCGAGGCCGTCCTCAACTCCGCCAAATCCGGCCAATGGGTCAATATCTAACGAACATGCACTTCGGAATCAACACCTGGGCCTGGCAGCTCCCCGTCGATGCCGCCAACATCGACGCCTTCCTCGACTGGGCCGCTGCCCTCAACCTCCCCGGCGACCGCCCCGTCATCGAATGCTTCGCCTCACCCGACGAAGCCGACCTCGCCTTCGCCGCCACTCTCAAGGCCAAAGCCGCCGACCGCGGGTTCTCGCTCGTCGCCTGCGGCTTCAACCCGAACATGCTCGGGCCGGACACCCCCAGTCCGCACCTCGCCAGCCCGGACGCCGCCGAGCGCCAGGCCGCCATCGACCGCGCCTGCGGCTTCATCCGCTACGCCGCCGCCATTGCCGAGGACGGCAAACCCGGCATCCTCTCCGGCCCCTGGCACGTCCGCCACCAGCTCTTCACCGGCAGCGGCCCCACCCCCGAAGAACGCGAGCGCTTCATCGAAGGCCTCCGCCAAATCACCCGCTTCGCCATCGACCACAACGTCCTTGCCGGCTTCGAGATCCTCAACCGCTTCGAAAGCTACCTCGTCAACACCGTCGATCAGGCCCTCACCCTCATCGACGAGGTCGCCCTGCCCAACCTCGGCATCAACTGGGACACCAGCCACGCCCACATCGACGAAGCCACCGACATCGCCAGCAGCCTCTCCGCCGCCGCCAAGTCCGGCCGCCTCCACCACGTCCACCTCTCGGAAAACCACCGCCGCACATACGGCGCCGGCATCATCGGCCCGCAGACCCCCGCCCTCCTCGCCGCCCTGCGCGACGCCGGCTACCAGCTCGGCGTCGGCCTCGAACTCTTCTGCGAGGCACTCGACCCCGCCATCCACAAATGGTCCCGCACCGAGGGCGACCCCACCACCGCCGCCGCCGCCTCCGTCGCCTTCCTCCGCTCCCACCTGACTTCGTAGCAGGACAAAAAATCCAGGGAGAGCTTCCATCGGTTGCCTTTTTTGCACGGGTGGCGGCACAATGAAGCCCCGGCACACCCCACGAACTTGTCTGTTACCGGAGCCCCCGGCTCCGGTAAAGTAGCAGGTGCCTCCGGCTCCTGTCCTCCCGGAGAAAAAAGTTCGTCCCACCGTGGCCCGCCCATCGGCGGTTCAGGCTCCCGCCGTGCTGCAGAAAGAAAATGTGAATGGCCAAGCCGCCTGGCGTCTCACCCGGCATCACGACTTCGCGGGGACCGCACGCAGCTTGCCCGCCGTAGTGAACGGAGGCTGGGCCATCGCGTGCATCTTTCGGCGCCCCCGCCGAAAGAATGCGTCTGATACGGATGACGTGCGATACCGAAACGGAAGTCACCCGGCCAATCCCGGCAATGCGCCGGATGGCTCGGGAATCACCGCCATGCTGTTGATGAAGAAATCACCCGAAACATCCTCAAAATCGAAACCGACCCCATCGACGAAGATTTGAACCCGGGTGATGTCCTGATCTGTGTTGGATTCCAAACTTCCGAACCCAACGAATTCGGAATCCCCGTCGCGTCTTTGCAGGGACATTTCGTAAACATCCAAGCAGGTGACGCGGCGTCCCAAACCAGGCATTTTCAAAATGGAGGATCGCCGTCCCGGCTGTCATGGAAATCGGGCTTACAGCCTGACGCAGAACGTAGGCCCATTCGTGAGAATGCGGTGGGTGCACGCCGCCTGGCCCAACGACTCGCGATTTCACAATCGCGCCTACGGAGGGAATCCAGCCGGTCCTCCACTTTTCAGGCGGCTTCCCATTCCGTCCAAAACATTGTGCATTCCGTCCCAAATCAAGGTCCCGCCGATGTGTGGGGAACGATGCATGCTTGACGGCGTGATGGTGGATGTTTCAAACACTCACCATGGCCATGATTCCACACTCCTTGTTCACGACGGACGCATTGCGGCCATGCGACCGGTTCGACGCCTGGCGGGAGGACATGTCCACGATTTTCAACGTGGAGAATCCTCGCCTGGCACGGCTTTATTTTTTGCCCGCCGTAATTCAAGGAATGGCTGGGATTTTCGAAAAATCCTAGACAAAGCGCCCGCAATTCGCTTGGTTGGGGTGCGATGAAAGCCAAAAACCATGACCA
>SLAV01000139.1 GCA_007126655.1 Haloferula sp.
CGCTCGCTTGGCGAGTCGTTGTGGGAAATGTTCCCGACCGACTTCACGTCGGTGAACATCAACGACACCCACAATGTGATTAGCATGGCCATCGATGGCGACGGCGTGCTCCACATGGCATGGGGCGTGCATGGCCACAGTCTGCGCTACGCGAAAAGCAATGCCCCGGTGCTCGGCGACGATCCCATCGGAATGACCTCGCTGGGCAGAAACGGCATGACCGGCGCGGAATCCAGTGTGACCTACCCGATGTTCCAAACGATGTCCGATGGCAACGTGCTGTTTTTCTTCCGGGCCGGCGGATCGGGAAATGGCGACTGGTATCTGAATCACTACGACACTGCGACCGGCGACTGGTCGCCCCTGCACGCCAATGCGAATGGTTCGCGGCGGCCGTTTTTCCAAGGTCGCGGGCACAATCCCACCAACTGCTTCTACCCCGACCGCTTCACGCTCGGGCCGGATGACGTGCTGCATGTTTCCGGGGTCTTCCGTTACAATGCCAGTTCGCCGACCGGCCACTCCGGATATCAAACCAACCACCGCTATGTCTATCTCCGCTCGCCCGACGGCGGCGTGTCGTGGGAACGCTCGGATGGCGGCCCCATCAGCCTGCCCGTCGTCAACGACGCCTCGTTCGGCAACTTCGGAGCCGGTCATGTCCCGGAAATCGTCGAAGACATCCCGGAGGGCCACAGCCTGATGAACCAATCCGGCCTCACGACCGACAGCGCCGGCCGCCCGGTCATCGCCAACTGGTGGGCGACCGACGCGCTGAGCGGCGATCACACCCGGCAATACCACATCTTTTTCCACAACGGCAGTTCCTGGCACCGCCGCACCATCTCCGCACGTGATATCGACAACCCGGACTTCGCGATCCCCGAGAATCAGCTCCGCAGCCACCGCATGGGCCGCCCCGTCGTCATCACCGATGCAGACGACCGCATCATTGTCCTCTACAACGACAACCGCTTCGACGGGATGACCGCCGTCTTCTCCCTGCCGCTCGCACAGGACCCCGAACGAACCCAATGGACCCGCGTGAACCTCACCCATGAAAATCTCGGCATCGGCGAGACCACCTACGATGAAGCACGCTGGAAACGCGATGGCGTGCTCCACATGCTCTATCAGAAGTTGCCCGGCATCGGCATGGACTACAGCGGCCAGAACAACTCGACCCCGGTCGCGGTTGCCGAATGGGATGCCCGTGCCTACTTCAACGACCCGATCGAATGGACCATGGACACCGAAGCCACCCCGGGAGAGGCGGCGATCGTCGCCAACACCAAGACCGGCTTCCGCTACGACCTGCGCACCAGCACGGACCTGCACTTCAGCGACCCGCCCGTCTCATCTCTTGCCGGCGATGGAAATTGGTGGGAATTCGGCTCTTGGCCGATGAATGAATCGAGGCGTTTCTGGCGTATGGAACGCGTCGAAAAAGCAACGAATGATTTGTAAATCATCAACCCCTCGCCATCTTTCGGCACAAATCAAACCGCCACAATCCACGCGCTCGAAGCCTCAATGAAAAACATGAAAACCAGCCGCCGCGACTTCCTCCAAAACTCACTCATCGGCACCGCCGGGCTTGGCCTCGGCATCGCCTCCACCAGCGAAGTCCGAGCCGATCCCGTCCCATCCGCCGCCGAACCCGAAATCACCCAAGACATCGATGTCCTCGTCGTCGGCGGCGGCACCGCAGGACACGTCGCCGCCATCCAGGCCGGGCGCGCCGGCGCACGCGTGCTGCTCGTTGAGCGCGGCAGCCAGCTCGGCGGCACCATGACGACCGGCGGCGTCGCGTTTCCCGGCCTGTTCGACGCCTGGGGCCGCCAGGTCATCGCCGGCATCGGCTGGGAAATTGTCAAGGAAAGCGTCGAACTCGACGGCGGCACCTTCCCCGACTTCGCCCGAGTCCCCCAGCGCCACTGGCACAACCAGGTTTACACGAACCAGTTCCTTTACGCCGTCCTCGCCGAGGAGAAATGCGAACAGGCCGGAGTCGAAATCGCCTACTACGAATTCCCGCGGAACGTCACCAAAACCGACACCGGCTGGCAGGTCGATTGCGTCGGCTTCGGCACGACGCGCCGGGTGAACTGCAAGCAGCTCATCGACTGCACCGGCGGAGCCGAAGTCGTCGGCCTCGCCGGCCTGCCCCGTCTGCGTGAGGACGAGACCCAGCCCGGCTCCTACCTCTTCATGCTCGGCAACGCCCACGAGCCCGGCCGCAACCAGATCCACCGCCTCTACGTCCACGGCGCGGACTCCACCAACTCGCGCACCGTCACCAGGGCAAACCTCACCGGCCGGAAGACGATCCTCGCAAAAGCGCGCGACGAGAAAAAGCGCATCATGCACCTCCAGCCCGAGACCGGCTTCCGCGAAAGCTACCGCATCGACGGCGAGACCCTCATCACCGTGAACGACTACCGCGCCGGCCGCGTCTTCGAAGACGCCGTCTGCTACGCCTTCTACCCGGTGGACCTCCACACCCGCGAGGGGGTGCGCCCCGAGCCACTCCCGCGCGGCAACGTCCCCACCGTGCCGTTCCGCGCCCTGATTCCGAAAAACAGCCGCGACATCATGGTCGCCGGTCGCTGCGTCAGCAGCGACCGCCTCGCCAACTCCGGCCTGCGCGTCCAGGCCCCCTGCATGGCCATGGGCCAGGCCGCGGGCGTCGCCGCCACCCTCGCGGCAAAAAAAGGCGCCACCCCGCTGGAAGTCCCGCTCGAGGAAATCCACGACCTCCTGCGCGAACACAACGCCATCATCCCCGGCGATGCCTGAGCCAAGGAAACCCAATCCCGGCCCGCTCCGCCGCCGCGTCGTCTCCCTCCTCACCGCGCTGACGTTCCTCGTCCTCGCGGTGACCGGCGTGCTCGCCTTCATCCTGCCGTTCGACATCGGGCTCATCGGCCTGCACGCCCTGATGGGCTTCGTGTTTGTCGGCCTGATCGGCCTGCACGTCTTCAACAACAACCGCCAGCTCGCCGGCTACCTGCGCAGCCGGACCGTTTGGGCCACCCTCGCCGTCACCGCCGCGCTCACCGGCCTGTTCTGGTGGCAGCCCGCGCCGGTTCGATCCGTGCTCGGCTGGAGCGGCAACCTCGGACCCGCGATGCAGCGCTTCGAGATGGACGAGGACGGCATGGTCTTCGACTACGCGCCGTCGCCCGATTACCGGATGCGCCTCACCGTCCGGACCGGCTCCGCGTTCCGCGTCGATCCGCCGCCGCTGGTCGCCATCTGGCTGCAAAACCGGGACGGCTACCACATCAAGACCCTGCTCGAGCCGGCGGACGCCGCGGAAACCCCGTATTGGGCGTTCAAATACGACGGATGGGCCGAGGCGAAACGCAAGGCCGCGGAAATGGAAGAGGCCGACGCCGTCACCATGCCCACGCCGAACGCGTCATTCGACCCCGCCGATTACATCCTCCCGGAGGCGGCCGACGACGCCGGCCCCTATCAGCTCCTGCTCGAAATCAACCAGCCCGGCGACGGCCAGGCCTCGCTGGTTTACCTCGTCGAAATCCGCAACTCCGACCCGCGAAGCTTCCAGCTCCTCGATCTTCACGGCTACCCGCGGCGCGGCGACGACACCGGAGACGGCGAACCCGCCTGGGATCTCTACTTCATCGACGAATCCTTCACCACCGCGCTCGACCTCATCGACAGCGCCCTGCTCACCATCGAGCGCGGCACCTGACGGAAAAGTGAAGGGGAAGGGGACCACACGCGCCCCCGCGTGTTCCTTCGCGCGCCCTCGCGCGAAGGTTGGCATTCCGGCCAGACGACGTCCGATCCGATCTCGCGCGTCACCCGCATGCGACACATTCCACCGGCGGGGGCGCCGGTGGATGCACGCGATGGCGCGTGCGCTCCCCCACTGCCGCCCTGGCGGAAATCCGCCTTGCTCACGGGCGGGGCGCGCGTTTCCCGGTTGCGTGCGGCGCGCGCGGCGGCATGATCGCCCGCGTGAACGACTCGATCTCCCATCTCACCGCCCGCATCCAGGCGTTTGTGGACGCGCGCGACTGGCGGCGCTTCCACAACCCGAAGGATCTCGCCGTGGCCGTCTGCGCCGAGGCGGGCGAGCTGATGCAGCATTTCGTCTGGCAGCAGCCCGACCAGGTGGACGCGCGCGCCAGCGCCCGCCGTGAGGAAATCGCCTCCGAGATCGCCGACGTGGCCATCCTGCTCTTCGAACTCGCCGACAACCTCGATCTCGATCTCGGCGAGGTGATCCAGCGGAAAATCGACCGCAACGAAATCCGCTACCCGGTCGAAAAGGCGCGTGGCAACAACCGGAAATACAACGAATTCGGCGCCCCGGACTGAAAAACCCGCCGGGGTTTTCGGCTTTCCCGTGTGGACACCCCGCCGGGATCGCGATAACCTGTCGGCCATCATGAAAACGCGAATCCTGCTGTCCGCCCTGCTTTTCAGTTTCGCCACCGCCTCCGCCGGAGAGGACGACGACGGCTGGATCGAGATTTTCAACGGCCGCGACCTCACCGGCTGGAAGGCCTGCGAGGAAAACCCGGACTCGTTCCAGGTGAAGGACGGCATGCTCGTGGTGGACGGCCCGCGGGCCCATCTCTACTATCAGGAGGACGGGGAGGACGCGAAGCTTCGCGACTTCGAGTTCGAGTCCATGATCAAGACGTTCCCGAAGGCCAACTCGGGCGTCTTCTTCCACACCAAATGGCAGGAGCGCGGCTGGCCGGCGCACGGATACGAGGCCCAGGTGAACGCCACCCACGGTGATCCGCGCAAGACCGGCAGCATCTACAACGTCAGGGACATCATCGACGACTCGCCGCACGACGACCACGAGTGGTTCAAATACAACGTCCGCGTCGAGGGCAAGAGGATCATCATCAAGGTGAACGACGAGGTGGTGAACGACTACATCGAGCCGGAGGATCCCGGGCACGAGACCCGCCGCCTCGGCGAGGGCACCATCGCGCTCCAGGCGCACGACCCGGAAAGCGTGATCCACTTCAAGGACATCCGTCTGCGCAGGCTCCCTTGAGAGGGGGCGCGGAACCTCCGGTGACGCCGCCGTGGACCTCAACATCGACATCGGCGAGGGCGGGCCGGCGGACGGCGCGCTGCTGGAGGCCGCCAGTTCCGCGAACATCGCGTGCGGTGGCCACGCCGGAGGCGGTGCGGTGATGCGGGCCGCGCTGGAGCTGGCCGCCCGCGCGGGCGTCGCCATCGGCGCGCACCCCGGATACCGCGATCCGGACAACTTCGGCCGGGTCGAGACCGGCTCGCCGCCGCCCGCCATTGCCGCGGAGGTGCGGCGGCAGTTGCTGGATTTCTCGGCCGCGCACGGCTCCCCGCCGCATCACGTGAAGCCCCACGGCGCGCTCTATCACCGTGCCGACCGGGATGCCGGGGTCGCGCGGGCGTTGTGCCGGGTGATCCGGGAAACCGCGCCCGCGGCGTGGGTTTACGCGTTCGCCGGCGGCGGGCTGGCGCGGGCGGCGGAGGCCGCCGGACTCCGGGTTTGCCGCGAGGGGTTCATCGACCGCGCATACGGTGCGGACGGAACCCTGGTCCCGCGCGGCTCGCCCGGCGCGGTGATCGACTCGCCGGAAGCCGCCGCCGCGCAGGCGGTGCGGCTCGCCGCCGCAGGCGGCGTGGACACCCTCTGCACGCATGGCGACGGCGCTCGGGCGGCGGACGTCCTCACCCGCGCCCGGAACGCGTTGCAGCAGGCAGGCCACCGCATCGGACCACCGGTCTGAGAGCGGGGGAACAGACCGGTTTTTCCGCGTGGAAACAGGGGCCTGCCTCGGGAAGTCCTTCGACGGCGGCGTCGCCTCATGTAACAGATGTTTGGGCTTGTGGTGTTTTCGGAGATCCATAACCTGCGGCGAACATCCTGAAAGCAAATGACACTTCGCACTTTCCTCCCCGCCGGAGTGGTCCGCTGGACGCCGGTTTTTCTCGCGCTGACCGCCATTTTCACCAGCGCCCTTCCCACCACCTCCCGGGCCGGGGATCTCCTGCCGGGGCCGCCCTCGATCAACAAGTTCGTGGCGGACCCGGAGCGGCCTCTGCTCTATGCGGTCCACCGCGATGGCGAAAACGATGGCAAGCTGCTGGTTTTCGACACGCTCACCCGAGAGATGACCCACGCGATCCCAGTGGGCAGGGAGCCGACGTCGCTCGATGTGACGGAGGACGGGTCGAAAATCTGGGTCCTGAATGCCAAGGATCCATCGCTCACAGCCGTGTCCACGACGACGTTCGAGGTGCTGGAGACAATCCCGCTCGAAGAGTACACCAACCGCAACCGCGCGGCGGCGAACCCGGGGCCGACGGTCAAAACCGGACCCGGGGATATCGTGTATTATCTGGATGAACAATGGGGGCCGCGCCTGCGTGTCTTCGACACCGCCACCCGCACCGTGCTCCAGACGCTCAGTGCGGAGTCAGGAAGCTCGCCGGATACCTCGAACAATTTCGGCTATGGATGCATCGGCGTGGATCACCAGCGCAGCCGGCTCTTCGGCTGGCGGATGTATGGCGACAGCGCGGGCGTTGGCGGAAGCCACATCGTGCGCTTCGACATCGAGTCCGACGGCACGTTGGAAAACTTCACCCGGAGTGCGAATTACGGCAGCACGAACTTTGATCGCTCGCCCTATGATACGCCGGTTTTGATCGGTGACGAGGGATCGCGGGTCTTCATCAAGGACCGCGAGGTCGATACCGAAGACCCCGACGCCTTTCCTCTCATCTTTCCCCAGCCGCTTTACTCGCTGGCCGGCAACGCGATGGTGGCCTCGTCGGCCACTGCGATTTACGCAACCGACGATGCCCGAAAACTGGCACCCCTTCCCGTAACGGCCACGGTGCAGACCATTTTGCCGGACCTCACGGCGCTCGTCTATTTTGATCCCGAGACGCGTGATGTCGGTTGGCTCGACTTGATGGCCACGCTCGGCGGCGAGGCGCTCGGCCTGGATGCCACGCCGGCCGACGGCTCGGTCGTCACCGCGCCTTCCCGGCTCGAATGGCCCGGCTTCACCGGCATCTCCCGCTACCGGGTCTATCTCGGGAGTAGCGAGGAGGCGGTCAACGCCGCCGCGCCCGGCTCGCCAAGCGACCTTGGCGAAACCACGGGCACCTCGATCGACCTGGCCACCGCACCCGGCATCGGGCGGCACTTCTGGCGCGTCGTGCCCCTTGATGGCGACGGCGGTGAGATTGGCGGCGGTGCCACGTTCTCGTTCACGGTGGCCAATCTCGCGATCGACCGCAACTCGATCCGTGCCGCAACCCTTGCCGGAAACCCGGATCTGCCGGGAACGATCGGTCTCAGCTCACCCGATCCTGTCGAATGGTCCGCGACGACCGCGGAATCGTGGATTCAGCTGGCAAATGCCTCCGGCATCACCCCGGACGCGCTCGACTACGTGCTCGACGCTTCCGAGCTGCCAGCCGGTGAACACACCGGGCACATCCACATTGCCAGTGGCGGCGTCACCTCCGTGATCCCGGTGACGCTCACGTTGTATGCGCCGCAATACACGCTGGCCCGGGCGGATCTTGATTTGCCGCGCATCTACGCGGTCTCCGAAAGCGGCGCGCCGAACGAGCCGGCGTGCCTGGTCGTCATCGACACGGAAAGTGGCGGAATCATCCGGGTGCTGCCGGTCGGCTCGTCGGTCACCAGCATGTCGGTCCACTACGCGGAGAATCGTGTGTATCTGACGAATTGGCGAGCCGGCCTGCTGCGCGCGTTCGACCGGGATGGCCTGGAAGAGGACCGGGTTTATCAATTCAACCCGCCCGGCGGGGGTGCAAGGAACAGCGGCGATGCCTACGTGGTTGCCGCCGGGCGGGACGGGCGCGTGATGCTCGAACAACAGGACCAGTCGATCGATGTCTTTCTCGTCGATACCGCGACCGGAGAAAAAATCGCAACCGCGCCGGGGGTGGTCCGCCAGGGTGGCGGCGTCTTCGATCCGACAGGGAGGTTTTATTATCATGGCGACAGCAACAGCACGGGCGCGTCTTTGCACAAGTTCGATACGGCGGGGGATGAGATCTCGCGGGTCGGAAATCAACGGGTTTCCGCTTTCAGCAATTTCGGTTCCCGTCTGGTACACATGTCGGGGAATGGTTATCGCATTTTCTGGAATGGCGGGGTGTTCGACCCGGACCTCAATGTGCTGATGCAGTTGAACGAGGAGGTCGTCGCCAGCACGTACCGCGGCGAGGTGCTTTTCACCAAAACCCGCGCGATCAACGGATCGAACGGCGCGGTGCTGGCCACGCTGCCGGTGGATACGGAAATCCAGGCGGTCTCGGGCGACCAACGGAAACTCTTTCTCTTCGACGGCGACGCCATCACCACCGTGGATATCGCCGCCATCGCCGAGGTGCCGCCGCCCGGGCTGGTCCCCGGCATTGCCGACGAAGCGGTGGTCGTCGGAGCCTCCCAGGAACTCACCTGGTCGCAGGAAGCGGCCGCGATTTCCCATGACGTGTATTTCGGCACCTCCGCCGCCGCCGTGGCCGCCGCGGATGTGGACTCGCCGGAATTCCTCGGCAACGTCACCGGCACCCGGTGGACCGGCGACCTGCCGGATCTCGAACCGGGCGGCGACTATTTCTGGCGTGTGGACGTCCGCTACTTCGATTCGCTCACCACCGGTGACACCTGGTCGTTCCAGATCGCCCCGGTGGATGTGACGCCGCGCCGGCTGGACCTCGCCACACCCGTCGGCGCGCCGTTGCCGCGCCAGTTGCTCGAAATGGATTCGGACGAAGCGGTCGCATGGTCGGCATCTTCTTCCACTCCGTGGATCACCGTCACGACGCCGGAAGGCACGACGCCGGACGAACTGGAATTTGATGTGGACGCCACCGGCCTCGGGACGGGGACGCACAACGGGGCGGTCCAGGTGGTGGCAGGCGGTGTCGCCATTGAGGTCCCGGTCAGCATTTCAGTGTTCGATTTGAACTTCACCCTGGCGCGGGCGGATCTCGAGCTTTCGCGCATTTACGCGGTGTCGGAAACCGAGGGAACGGACCAACCGGCACATCTGCTTGTGCTCGACGCCGATGACGGGGAAATCATCCACTCGATGGCGGTGGGTTCGTCGGTCACCAGCATGTCGGTCCACTACGGGGAGAATCGCGTTTATCTGACGAATTGGCGCGACGGCCTGCTGCGCGCGATCGACCGGGATAGCCTGGAAGAGGTCCGGGTTTATCAATTCAACGTGCCCACCGGGATTGGAACAAACAGCGGTGATACTTACGTAGTGGCCGCAGGCCGGGCCGGGCGTGTGGTGCTCGAACAACAGGACCAGTGGATCAGCATCTTTCTCGTCGATACCGACACTGGCCAGAAAATCGCCACCGGATCCGGCTCAATCCGCCAGGGCGGCGGCATATTCGAGCCAACAGGGCGGTTCTATTATCATGGGGAAAGCAATATCTCGAACGCTTCATTGAAGAAATTCGACACCGATGGCGACACCTTCACTCTGCTTGGCGGCCAGCGCGTGACATCCGCCGGCTCCAGCGGCAATCGGCTGGTGGAAATCAGCGGGGATGGCTCCCGCATCTTCTGGAATGGAGGCGTGTTCGATCCCGATCTCAACGTGCTGATGGAGTTGAACGAGGAAGTCGTCGCCAGCACCTATCGCGGCGAGGTGCTGTTTACCG
>SLAV01000058.1 GCA_007126655.1 Haloferula sp.
CCAAATCCGTGCTCTGATTGCCCCATGCCTGCAGCACATAGGCCCGACCTGTCTGTAATTCCTCTAATTCAACTGTTCCCCAGTTGCCAGCTCTGGTGAAATTGCGCAGCAAAGCCTGATATTCATCATCCAAGTCTGCGAATGCTCCCTGGCTTGACGGAAAATCGACATTCGCGATCGGAGGGGAGCCGGATGCCGGCGTGAATGTCATTTTGTTTGTCCAATTGACCGGACTCTGGCCTCCACCGGTTTTGTTGGCTGCCCCATCCTGGAATGTCACTCCATTAATGACTGAGGTGATGGGAACGTTGTTTTCGTCCACCTGATCCGCAAATGAATTGTTCAGCGCCCAGACATCGGCTCCAGCGGTGAAAACGTCGTCATCGCCCTGGATGTTCTGGGAGGCTCCGAAGAACCATCCGGATTGGCCGAGCGCGGGGGAGGCGAGGGAGGTGAGGAGGGCGGCGGTGGCGAAGGACAGGCGTTGGGCGCGAGCGCGGTGCGCAGCATGGGTCCGCCGGGACCGGCGCGACTTTGCTTGAAGAAGGAATGGGCGGAATTTCATGGCAGGCAAGGGGGGGGGTGGTGAGATCGGGAAATCAGGGTTGTTCTTTGGCTTTGTTCTACTTCGTTCAGCCATGGCTGCCGATTACGTTCGATCCGGTCAATGCAAAAATGTGCAAATTTTCGCGAAATGCGGGATTTTTTTGATGCCGGATTCTCTAAGAGTAAATTTTTTTGAGGTGATTCGCTGATCATCCTTATTTTGCCGTAGCGGATCCAGAATTCGCGTGGGCTGCAAGCGGGAAGGGCGCTTCGACCGGCACCTGGACGGGAAGGTGGATTGGTTGGGCGAGGCAGCGGATGGGATGTCGGGCACCTTGAGGGGATGAGAAACCGGGCGTGATTTAAAGTTGGCGGTCGAGCGCTTCGTCCATGGCGCGGTCGATGAGGCGGGCGGCGAGGGTCTCGGTGGCGCGGTCGAGCCGCTGGACGGCCTGTTTGAGCGGGTTGGCGGCTGCCTGGTCGATGGCGGCGCGGACGGCGGCGGCGGCGGCTTCGATTTCGGCGCGTTCGGCGGGTTCGACGAGGCCGGTGGCCAGGGCGGCATCCACGGCGGGGAGGAGTTCATCGGCTTTCAGCCTGGCCTCGGTGAAGATGCGTGCGGACATGTCCTCGAAGGCGTGATCGACGGATTCGCCGACCATTTTTTCGACGGCGGCGTCATCGACGTTGACGGCGGCGTTGTCGAGGTTGACGACGGTGTCGCGGTTGGTGCGGGTGTCGCGGGCGAGGACTTCGAGGATGCCGTTTTCGTCGATGCGGAACTGGACGCCGACGCGGGCCCGGCCCTTGGGGGCGGGGTCGAAGTTGACTTCGAAGCTGCCGAGTTCGCGGTTGTCGGCGGCCATTTCGCGTTCGCCCTGGAGGACGCGGACGCGCATCGAGCGCTGGCCGTCGGCGGCGTTGGTGAACATTTCGCCGGCCTTGCACGGGATGGTCGAGTTGCGCGGGATGAGGACGTTCATGAGGCCGCCGTAGGTCTCGAGGCCGAGGCTGAGTGGGGTGACGTCGAGCAGGACCATGCGTTGCATCGCGCCGCCGAGGATGCCGGCCTGGATGGTGGCTCCGAGGGCGACGGCTTCGTCGGGGTGCTGGGAGAGATCCGGCTCGCGGCCGAAGAATTCGGCGACGGCGCGCTGGACGGCGGGGATGCGGGTGCTGCCGCCGACGAGGATGACGGCGTCGATGTCGGCGGGGGTGAGCGCGGCGTCGGCGAGGGCGCGGCGGGCGTGGTCGAGCGTGCGGCGGATGAGCGGGGCGGCCTCGCGTTCGAGCATGTCGCGGGTGATTGCGACTTCGAGGCTGTCGCCACCGTTGTGGAAGGGGGCGCGGAGGGTGGCGGTGCCGGCGTCGGAGAGGGCGCATTTGACGCGGCAGGCTTCGGCGAGCCAGCGGGCGGGGTCGAGGTCGGGCGCGTGGGCGTGGAGCAGTCGGGCGTCGAGGTCGTCGCCGCCGAGGCGGGTGTCGCCGTGGGTGGCGAGGACTTCGAAGACGCCGTCGTGGAGGCGGAGGATGGACAGGTCGAAGGTGCCGCCGCCGAGGTCATAGACGGCGACGCGCGAGTCGTCGCCGAGTTTGTCGAGGCCGTAGGCGAGGGCGGCGGCGGTGGGTTCGTTGACGATGCGGACGACATCGAGGCCGGCGAGTTCGGCGGCGCGTTTGGTGGCGGCGCGCTGGGCGTCGTGGAAGTAGGCGGGCACGGTGACGACGGCTTTTCGCACGGTGGTTTCCATGCGCCATTCGGCGATGCGTTTCAGCTCGCGGAGGATTGAGGCGCTGATTTCCTCCGGGGTGCGGCCGAGGACGCGGGGCAGGCCGTTGGCGTCGCGGGTGACGGGGAGCGGGAAATCCGGGTCGATCTCGTCGTGGCGGCGGCCGATGAGGCGCTTGATGCTGGTGACGACGCGTTGTGGGTCGGCGGCGCGGCGGCGCAGGGCGCGATCGCCGGTTTCGATTTCGCCATCCGGGCCGATCCAGACGGCGCTGGGGATGATGCGTTTGCCGTCTTCATTGGCGAGGAGGATGGGAAATCCCGAGTCCACCACGCCGACGGCGGAGTGGGTGGTGCCGAGGTCGATGCCGATGATGGTTTCCGCCATGCGGGGATGATGGGGGGGGAGTTCCAAGTTCCAAGTTCAGAGTTCAGAGTTCAGAGTGGCGAGTTCCGAGTGACAAGTGGCTGGCATGATGCGTGGTTGAAGGTGCTGGCGGGGGTTCGCTGGATTGGGTGTGTGGATTGGAAGTGGATTTCCGGCTTGCCAGGGTGGCGGGCGTTGTGAGGGATAGCGGGAATGGATTTTGAAAGGTGGTGGCGGCGGGCCGGGTGGCTGGCGATGTTGGCGGCGGCGGCCTTTTTGGCGGGGTGCCGGGACCGGGCGACGCCGGATTGGTCGCTGGACGAGACGCCTGCGGCGACTGAAGCGGCGGCAGCGCCGGCAAACCCGGGAAGTTCGACGACGTCGCAGCGGGCGGCGAGGGTCCGGTTCATCAGCCACAATGTGGAGAACTGGCTGTCGATGCCGCGGACGGTGGACGGCGTGCGCGATGAGGAGGCGTCGAAGCCGGAGGCGGAGAAGCGGGCGCTGGTGGCGATGATCGCCCGGCACCGGCCGGATGTGCTCGGGGTATCGGAGATCGGCACGATGGAGGATCTGGAGGACATCCGCGACCGGCTGCGCGCGGCGGGGGTGGACCTGCCGCACCTGCACCACCACGAGGGGCCGGACCCGGTGCGCAGGCTGGGCCTGCTCTCGCGTTATCCGCTGGAGCCCGCGGCGGAGCCGGCGGAGACCGGGTTCCGGCTGGACGGGCGGGATTTCCGGATGCTGCGCGGAATCCTGGACGCGACGGCGACCGCGCGATGCGGGCGCGAGTTCCGGTTTTTGGGCGTGCACTTCAAGTCGAAGCGGGAGGTTTCGTTTTACGATCAGGCGCGGTTCCGCGAGCGGGAGGCGCATTTGCTGCGGCTGCATGCGGACGCAATCCTGGAGGCGGATCCGGACGCGCGGCTGGTGGTGTTCGGTGATTTGAACGACACCCGGCGCAGCCGGGCGGTGGTGACGGTGGCGGGTTCGGCGGGATCCGGCCGCCAACTGGTTCCGGCACCGGCCCGCGACTCGCGCGGGCACATGTGGACGCACCACTGGAGCTACCAGGATCTGTATTCGCGGATCGATTACATCTTCGTGTCGCCCGCATTGCGCGGCGAGGCGCGGTTGCGGGACGCGCGGGTGATCGACGATCCGGAGTGGCGCGAGGCGTCGGACCACCGGGCGCTGCTGCTGGACTTCGAGCCGCGACATTGAGGGAGGCCAAGGCGGACGCGGGAGACCGCGAACAGTGGCACGGATTATGCTGGTGTGGTTTTGCAAATCCGCTCAATTTGCCGCGGTTGCGTCGAATGAATTTCCGCAATTCCGCGCACGCCCCAAGAAACCCAACCAAATTCCATGAATCCGTCCGCCCTCATTCCAACCATGCTGCAGCGGATTTTCCGCGCAGTGATTCCCGGCGGCTTCGCAGCCGCCGTTGTTGTTTCCGCCTCGCCGTCCGCCCTCGCTTCCGGCGAATTCATCAATGAGACCTTGCGCGATGGAGTGCTGCCCGCCGGGTGGTCGGCGACGGATGTCGAATTCGCTGATGTGGCCGGTGGCTATGCGAATCTCACGGGCGAGACGGCGGTGCTGACCACGCCGGTTTTCGACGCCTCCGAAGCGGATTCGTTGGAGATCAGCTTCAGCGTGGCGAAATTCGGCGCGGGGGACAATGGCCCGGTGCGGGTCGAGTTTTCCGTGGACGGCGGCGAAGATTGGTTTGTCGCGGGCAGTTCCGAGATACCGACGGGTTCGGACTACATCGACGACAGCGTCAGCATATCGGTGACGAGTTCGAATTTTGTCGTGCGCTTCACCACGGTGGAAAGCCCGTCGAACAAGCGCCTGCGCGACGTCGTGATCATGTCCTTCGTGAAGCGACCGGTGCCTGTTTCCACGGAGCCGGCGACCGGGACATCGATATTCAACCCCGATCTCTCCGAAACAACGCTGAGAGTGACCTTCGACGAGCCGGTCACGCTGCTTGGATCCGATGGCATCTTGACCGATCCGGTGGAAATCCGGAGGGTGTCCGACGACGAAATGGTGATTGAGATCCCCGTCAGCGGGGATTTCTTTCCGGCGACGGTGGACGGGGCGGATTTGATCCTGTCGCCATTCGGGACGCTGGAACCCGGCACGGAATATTACGTGTTTGTGCCGGAGGCGATCCTCGAGAATGCCGATGGGAATCGCAACGAGGAATTCGGCGCGCCATCCAGTGATTTCCCGTGGACGTTCACCGTGATTTCATTCGCCATTCTGGATGCGGATGTTCCATATCAGCAGGTATTCCACGACTTTGACGGCGAAAACCTCCCGACCGGATGGAACGCCGCCAGCAGCGGAGGGGTGAACGCCTATATGGGGAATTGGGGCAGCGGAAATGCCGGAGGCTTCCGCGGCGGCGTGAGCGATCCCGGCGTGCTTGGCTACCAGCATACGGGGTCTTCCGGCATCCTCACGGTCGCGCTCAACCTGCGCAACGACACCGGGGAGATGCTTGACGAGCTTTTTGTTTCCTATCTTGGCCGTGCCGAGCGTGTGGACCAGGACCGCTCACCCGAATGGACGGTGAGGTTGAACGGCGAGGTGGTCGAGGAACTGGCGTATTCCACTGACAGCGGTCGCGATCTTGCCGTGGGTTTCATGATCACGGATCTGTCAATCGCGGATGGGGAGGTTTTCACGCTGACGTGGGAATCCGACCGCGGGTTCAACACAACCGGCAGCTCCAAGCAGATCGGCCTCGCGGCTGTCTATGTTTCTCCCGAAGAGCCGGTCTGGCCGCCACCACCATCAGGTGATTTCGCGTCATGGATCGCTGCTTTTGGCGTCGAACCTTTCGACGGCCCCTTCGACACGCCGGCAGGCGACGGGGTGCCGAACGTGCTGAAGCACGTCCTCGGTCTGAATCCCGGGGTGGCGGTGACGGGTTCGCTGGTCGAACCGACGGAAAGCGCGCCGGGCAGCTTCAGCTTCGCACACACCCGCGTCAAACAAGGCGAGTTGGCGAGCGACGTGGTCACCGGCTATCAATGGTCGGTGAACCTGACGGACTGGGCCCCCGACGGTGCGGCGATGGACGGGGTGACGGTGGAATTCGAGGAGGCGATCATCGACAGCATGGACCCCGCGTTTGATCTCGTCGAAGTGACCGCCAGCGTGACCGAAGGCGAAACCGGCCAGCTCTTCATCCGCATTGTGGCGGAGATCGACCCTTGAATCCGATGGGACCACGAGGACATGAAAACGGCATTTCCGGCGGGTGGACCCTTCCCGGGTATCGTCGATTGAGTCCCGGTCCCGACGAATTCCGATCAATCCTCGCGGCAAATCCCGCCGCCGCGCACCAAGTGTCGAAAATTTCACCAAATCATCCGTTTGCCCATCCATGATTTCCTGCGATGGATACCCCGCAACCCGCACTCCGAATGAGTCCCATGAATCCACCACTCCCAACCCATCCAGTTCCATCCCGCCGCAGACTGCGCGGTGCCTTCGCGGCGCTGGCGCTCGCGTCGATCACATCCGCCCATGCCGCAGCGGCCGAAGTATTCATCAGCGAAGCACTGCGCGACGGGGAGTTGCCGCCTGGCTGGAGCCAGACGGGCATCGACTTCCGCACTGCCGCAGGCGGATACGCGTTGTTCGAGACGGCTGGATCGATCCTGACGACGGCGCAGTTCGACGCTGCGGCGGCCGATGAGGTTCTCGTGGCGCTGAGCGTCGCGAAATTCGGCCAGGGAGATTACGGCCCCATCACCGTTGAGTATTCATTGAACGGCGGTGAGGACTGGGATTTCGCGGGTGATTCTTCCACGCCGACGACCAGCGATTACATCGACGACCAGATCCGGATTTCCGACACGAGTTCGGAAATGGTGGTGCGCTTCACCCGGGCGGGCAGTCCGTCGCAGAAGCGTTTCCGTGATGTGGTGATCTCGGAGGTCGGGCCGTTCGACGTCGTGGCCTTGTCCCCGGCAAGCGGCGAGGTGGACGTGCCCGTGGACACGCAGTTGACGCTGACGTTCAATCGATTTCCATCGGCTGGCAGCGGCTCGGTGATTCTCCGCCAGGCCCCTTCGGTGACCGAGGTGTTTCCGGCATCCGCGGGTGTCATTGACGGGAACACGGTGACGTTCACGCCATCCGAACCGCTCAACGAGCTGGAGAATTATTTCGTGCTCGTGGAGAATGACGCGTTTGAGGATGCCGAAGGCGAGTCGTTCGCCGGATTCCTGATCGGCACCGAATGGGCCTTCGTGGCGGCCGGCCCGGACATGACGCCACCCACGCCGGTGGCAAGCTCACCGGAAAGCGGCGCCACCAACATCACGACGAATCTGTTTGAAACCGCCTTTACGGTGACCTTCGACAAGCCGGTCGAACTTGGTTCCGATGGATTCCTTGGCGGCGATCCGGTCGAAATCCGCCGGGTTGCGGACGACGAGGTGGTCGAGTCGCTGCCAGTGGGCGGTGATCTCTCGGCGGCATCCGTGGACGGAGACGAACTGATCCTGCTGCCATTCGAAGTGCTGGATTTCGATACGGATTACTACGTGTTTGTGCCCGAAGGCACGGTGAAGGATTTGCTCGGCAATGAAAGCGAGGCATTCGGCGGGCCTGAGAGTGATTTTCCATGGATCTTTTCCACACTTCCCGCTCCCGAACCTCCGCCGGTGCTGGACGGGGTGTCCGACTACACCCAGGACTTCGCGACATTTTCCAGCGCGGCCACATTGCCCACCGGCTGGAGCGTGACTGACGGAGCAGACAGCGATTACGGCGGCGACTGGGACACCGGCTTCAGCGCTGGCACGCGCGGCAACGCGAGCGTGCTCGGCTTCCAGCACACGAGCGGCACCGGCACCGCGATCAAGACCGTGACGATCCAGAACACCAGCGGTGAGACGATCACCGATCTGTTGGTCAGCTACGACGGCCGGGTCGCTCGGGACGGCGAAGGCAGGAATCCGGTTTACAGCGTCGATGTGAATGGCATTTCCGTTCCGGCGCTCGGCTACGACACACTGGAAGGTGACTTCGTCACCAAATCCGCCGTGGTCAGCGGATTGAATATCGAGGATGGCGGGTTCTTTGAAATTTCGTGGTCCTCGACCCGCGGTGGAGGCTCCGGTGCGTCGAAGCAGATTGGCATCAGCAACCTCATGGTGTCACTTGATCTGCCCGAGGAAATCGCGCCATCCGTCGCGGCGGTCGAGATCCTGGATCCGATCACGCAGACCGGATTCGGCGTGCTTTCCGGCGTGACCGGCGAAGGATCGGATCCGGTGACCGGTGTCGGTTTCGTAATTTCCGAGACGGCGGTTCAGCCGGAGCCGGTGATCGGCGATCCGGAGACCACGGTAATCGAGCTTTTCGATGATTTCGAGTTCATGCTGGATCTGGTGATTTTCGACTTCGAGGGCCTGGCGCCCGGAGTGTCTTACTCGGTTCGTTTCTTCGCCACCTCGGATGCCGGAACCACCTATTCGGCTGTCACGACGCAATCGACCGTGTCCGGACCCGCCTCGCTGTCGGCCGCAGGTTATGATGAGGATTTCCTCGGCTTCACCGGCGTCCCGTCCCTGCCCCAGGGATGGTCCGCGACGGCGGATGTCACAAACTACGTCGGTGATTGGGGTTCCGGAACCGCAGGTGGTTTCCGCGGACCTGCCGCGGAGGACACCGTCGGCGTCATCGGCTACCAGCACACCAGTGGAACGGGCACGCTCACCATCAGCCTGGAAATGACCAACGACACCGGCGCGGAAATCACCGCGCTGGACGTCTCCTATCTCGGTCGCGTGGCGCAGACCGGCCGGAACCGTTTCCCTGTCTGGACGTTCGCGCTCGACGGCGTTGAAGTCCCCGCGCTGTCCTACAGCACGGAGGAAGGCGAGGACAAGGAGGTGTCCTCGGTAATCGCCGGACTGAGCATTCCCGAGGGAGCCGTCTTCACGCTCACCTGGTCCTCCGATCGCGGCGAAGGGGGCGGTGCCTCACGTCAGATCGGCCTCGCCGATGTGTCGGTGGAGTCGGTGACGCTGGACGTTCTTCCGCCGGTGATCGACCTTGCGGACGGCACCTACTTCGAGGACCAGACCGTGTTTGTGGTGAACTTCGGCGGCTATGATCCCAGTGTGGAAATCCGCTACACCCTGGATGGCACGAATCCCGGAGTGGGCACTGGTTTGCTTTACGACGATGCGACGGGCATTGCGGTGGATGACGGCAATGGACCGGTCGAACTTCGCGCGGTCGCGGTGGATACGGACACCTCGCTGCCCAGCCCCACCGTGGTTGCCAACTACATGTTCCCGCTGAACGTCGCGGACATCGCCGCGCTGCGCGCGCAACCCACCGGTTCCACCCTGTATCGTGTGGACAACACCATGGTGCTGACCGCACAGACTTCGTTCCGGAACACGAAGTTCCTCCAGGACGACTCCGGGTTCGGGATTCAAATCGATGATCCGGGTGCCGTGATTGAAACAGTCTATGAAACCGGCGATGCCATCGGCGCGTTGGTCGGCAAGCTCAGCGCCTTCCAGGGGCAACTCCAATTCAGCCCCGAGATCGATCCCGGCCCCGCGGTATCCTCGGGCAATGCGGTGGCTCCGGCGAGCCGCACCCTGGCCACGCTCACATCGGACGACCAGTCGGTCCTGGTGGTCATCGAGGACGTCGCGTTCCAGAACGCCGACGGCACGGCCACCTTTGGCGGCGGCGGCAGCGAGACCCCGATCGGCGATCCCTCGGTCGCGGGATTCGATGGGATTTACCGCAATGTCTTCGGTGAATCCGACATCACCGGTTCCCTGTTGCCGACCGGCACCGGATCGGTGACGGGCATCATCCAGGAGCGGAATGTCGGCCTGACAATCTCGGCCCGCGGTCTTGCGGATCTCGATTTCGCCGATGGGCCGCCGGCCGGCGACTTCGCCGCGTGGATCGCCGGCTTCGACGTGGGCGGGATGACCGGCCCGTTCGACGCCCCGGCGGGCGACGGCGTGCCGAATATC
>SLAV01000336.1 GCA_007126655.1 Haloferula sp.
CTTCTCCGACGGTAGAAGCTCATTCTCGAATCGGTCTGTTGTGGACAACTTTCAAAGACTTCGCCCTGTTCCACAGTGCTCAAATGCCACTTTTAACCCACAGATTCTGCGGAAGAGGCAATTTTCAGAGGCTTATGGGCGGTGCGGATGCCTGCCGGTCAGCGCGCTGCCCCGGGTGGGGCTGCAGACGGGGGATTGGGCGTAGAAGCGGTTGAAGACGAGCGACGAGGCGGCCATTTCGTCGATGTGCGGCGTGTGCGCGTGCGGGCTGTCCTGGTAGCCGGCGTCGCCATAGCCGAGATCGTCGAACATGATGAGGACGACGTTGGGCGGGCGTTCGGCGGCGGAGAGGTGGGTGAGCAGGAGGAATGCGATCAGGATGCGGGGCATTGTGGTTGTGTCGGCGGAGCGGATTGGGTTGAGGGATGGGAGATTATGGACCGGGGATCAAGGATGGAGTGACGGGGGGACGTGGATTTTGGTGGTCAAAAACCGTGTCTTTTTTGAAAACAGCAGTTGGGAGAAAAAGTTTTGACGCCGCCCGTCGATTTGGAGCAATATAGGTGTGATGTGTAGCTATCGCTGCGAATGACACGCCAATAAACGCCCCTCGGCGCTTCCCGTCACCAGGCGATCCACTCGCCGAACCCAACCGCGGAAAACGAAATCAACAAGCAAATCCAATGAAACCGAAACGCACCCTCCGCCACCTCCTCGCCGCCATCGGCTGCGCGACAATCGCCATTTCCTCCGCATCCGCCCAAACCGACGGCACCTGGACGCAGTCTGACAGTGGCACCTACGACTGGAGCGATGCCACAAACTGGCTTGACGACATCGTCGCGGGCGGCACGGACGCCACCGCCTCGTTCACGGTGAACTCCTCAGGCTCCCAAACGGCCAATCTCGATACGGCGGTCACCATCGGCAACCTGACGCTGGACCGCAACAATAACCTCACCATCGATGGGACGAATGCGCTGACCTTGGACGCCTCATCCGGCATCCCGACCCTCGATGTGAACAGCGGGCGCACAGTGGACTTCAGAACCGAACTGGCCGGCACGGATGGCCTGCTGCTTCAAGGAGGTGGCAGACTGGATATCAATGCAGCGCCCACGCTCGAAGGCGGCCTCACAGTCATCGGCAGCACTGTGAGATTCAACCCCTCAGGTGGGTTCAATACCGGCATCCGGGATAGTGCCCTCGCCAACGGTCCGCTTTCGCTCAGCGAAGGCGGGAGTGTACTTCTCCGCGGCGACAACGATACCAACAGCCAGGTCTCCATCGGCACGGGCGGCGGCTTGATTGAAAACCGGGGCAACAACGACTATGAGACGACAGGCATCCTGACGGGCTCCGGCACGCTGACCTACGGCAACGCTGGAGGTGCGGGTGGCCGCACGCTGCAGTTCAACTCGACGGACAATGATTTCACCGGCGGCTTCGTCCTCACCCGCAGCGACCAGACGATCCAGGTCAACAGCCTGGGGGGCGGCAACAACATCACGTTCAACTCCGCCGGCACCTTCCGGTATGGTTTCGGGGCTGAGGCCGATGTCACGCTTGGTGCGATTGATCTTAACGGATCCGGCGGCACCATTCGTAATGACAGCAGCGACCATGCCATCACCATCAGCTCCGATCTGATCGCGAGCGGTGGGGGTGCCAAGACGCTGGAACTCTCCGCTGCTTCCGGCGACGCAACCAACATTTTCGCCGGAGACATCGACGACGGAACCGGCGGCGGCACCGTCGCACTCGAGGTTTCGGGAGGAGGCGCATGGGAACTGCAAGGAGCCAACACCTTCACCGGCAACACCACCGTCTCGGCCGGCACGCTGACGCTTGCCGATGTCTCCTCCATGCGGTTTGAGATCGGTGACAGTGGGGACAATAACGAGATCCTCGGCAACGGCACGGTCAGATTGGACGGAACCTTTGTCTTCGACCTGACCGATGCAAGCACCACCATCAACGATTTCTGGAACGTGGTCGATGTGGACAACCTGAATGAGAGCTACGGCACGACCTTCAGCGTCGTCAGCACACAGGGTTCCTTCAGCGAAACAAACGGCGTTTGGAGCATCTCCGAAAACGACCGGACCTATGAGTTTTCGCAGGACACCGGGATCCTGACCGTCATTCCCGAGCCTTCGATCGCCCTGCTCGGCGGCATTGGCATGCTGTGTTTGCTGCGCCGCCGCCGCTGATGCCTTTCCGGCGCGACCAATCTTCCGTCTTTTCGACCACCAACGCGAATCACCGATACCACTTAACACTTAAAAAACAACCCGCCATGAAACCCAAATCCATACACCGCGCGTTTCTCGCCGCCATTGGCTGCGCGACAATCGCCATTTCCTCCGCATCCGCCCAAACCGACGGCACCTAGACACAGCCTGACGGTGGTACCTACGACTGGAGTGATGCCACAAACTGGGAGGACGACATCGTCGCAGGCGGCACGGACGCCACGGCCTCGTTCACGGTTGACTCTTCGGGCTCCCAAACGGTGGATCTCGATACGACGGTCACCATCGGCAACCTGACCCTGGACCGCAACCAGAACCTCACCATCGATGGGCCGAATGCGCTGACCTTGTACGTCTCATCCGGCATCCCGACCCTCGACGTGAACAGCGGGCGCACGGTGGACTTCAGAACCGAGCTGGCCGGCACGGATGGCCTGCTGCTTCAAGGAGGTGGCAGAGTGGATATCAATGCAGCGCCCACGCTCGATGGCGGCCTCACTGTTATCGGCAGCACTGTGAGATTCAACCCCTCAGGGGGGTTCAATTCCGCCATCAGCAATAGTGCCCTCGGTACCGGTGCGCTTTCGCTCAGCGAAGGCGGGGAAGTGGCTCTCCGCGGCACCATGAATAACGCAACCGGCGACGTCTCCATTGGCACGGGCGGCGGCACGATCGAAAACCGGGGCAACAACAATTACGTGACCTCCGGCATCCTGACGGGCTCCGGCATGCTGACCTACGGCAACGCCGGAGGTGCGGGTGGTCGCTCGCTGCGGTTCGACTCGACGGAGAATGATTTCACCGGCGGTTTCGTCCTCACCCATCCCCAACAGACGATTCGCGTCAACAGCCTGGGGGGTGGGAACAACATCACATTCAGCGACTCCGGCGAATTTCGTTATCATTCAGGGGCTGAGACCGATGTCACGCTTGGTGCCATTGAACTGAACGGAAGCAGCGGTACTATTCACAATGCCAGCAGCGACCATGCGATCACCATCAACTCCGATTTGATCGCGTCAGGTTCGGGTGGCAAGACCCTGACACTCTCCGGTGCTGCCGGCCCGACCAACAGTTTCGCCGGAGTCATCGCCGACGAAACCGACGAAGGCACCGGAACCGTTGCCCTCACCAAATCGGGAGCCAGCATCTGGGTTCTTGGCGGGGACAACACCTACACCGGAGCGACCACCATCAGCGCGGGCACGCTCGTCATCAATGGCGACCAGTCCGCCGCCACCGGTGCGGTGGCGGTCAACGGCAGCAGCACGCTCGGCGGCTCCGGCACCGTCGGTGGCGACGTCACCGTCGCGGCGGGAGCCAATCTCGCGCCCGGTGCCTCGATTGGCACATTGTCCATCGGCGGCGATCTCGATATTTCCGCGATGGCCGACGGCAGCGGCACTTTGTTTTACGAGCTTGGCGGCATTGCCGCGAGCGACCGGATCGATGTTGGCGGCAGTCTCGAAATCGGCGAGGGCCTGCTCGGCTTCGGCGATTTCGACTTTTCCGACGTCGGCGGCCTTGAGGACGGCGTTTACACGCTGATTTCCAGCAATGGATTGAGCGGAACCCTGGATGGAGCGGACCTCAGTGGAACCATCGGCACCTTCGAGGCCACGCTTCAAACCAGCGGCAACAACATCGAACTGGCGCTGACGGCCCCACCCCCCACGACGACCCTTGTCATCGATTTGGGCGCGGGCACCGGGATTCCCGGTGGTGAATTCGGTACCTTCGGAGCAGCCAACCTGCCCATCCCGCCCCTGCCGGAAGGTTCCATCCTGCGCTCCGTCGAGGTCGATGCCGTCCTTGAGGACACCGATAACGAGAACTTCGCCGGCGATCTCGCCGTCCTGTTCGATCCGACGCCCGAAACCTCTGGTGACGACTTCTCGGTCGTCATCACCAACGGGCCGATCAAGTTCGATGCGGACGTTGAACTCGGATGGACCGATGATGCCAATGACGGCCCGCCCACACCCCTGGTGGACACCAAGGTCGCGGCCGATTGGGCCGCCGCCGGCACCATCGACCTTGCCACCACCGGCATCTTCCTCGGCAACGCATTCGACAATGACGGGGGTGCCTCCGAAGAGGGCGGCACCTGGTCCGGCACCATCACCCTCACCTATGATGCGGAGCCCACCGGCACGCCCTTCGAACTCTGGGCCGGCACCGGCGTGGATTTCGACGGCGATGCAAGCGGCAACGGTGTCCCCAACGGCCTCGCCTTCCTTCTCGGCGCCGCCAGCCCGGGCGACAACGCCATCGACCTGCTGCCCGTTGCCAACGAAGACGCCGGCGGCCTGGTGCTCAGCTTCAGCATGCTCAACGCGGCGAATCGCGGAGCCTCGGCGCTCAGCGTCGAATTCAGCAACGACCTCGGCGATGCCGACCCATGGGCCGCTGCCGAGGTGCCCGAAACCTCGTCCACCGTCAACGACGTGGTCTTCACGATCACGCCGAACGGCACGCTCAACGACGTGGTGGCGGCCATCCCCGCCTCCAAGGCCGATGGAACCGGCAAGCTCTTCGCCCGCCTCAAGGCGACCGAGTGAGCCGTGGCACAGCTCCGGTTGTCAGCGGCACCGGGCATACACAGATCCCGGTGCCGCTGCTGCAACCGCCTCTGGTCCGGGCGACGGGTTTGCAACGGCCCTCCCGCCAAATCATTTCACAAAGTAAAATATCGACATGATCAAAAAAACATCAAATTACTGATTCCTAGCTGCCTGGCCGCCATCGCGACTGAGTGTCGTCGCAGCCGATCTTTTGCCCGATCCAGGCCCCCGGCCACTGGCGGGGGCCTTGTTTTCGGTTTCTTCAAGCGGGTTTAGAGGGCCCCGATTGCTTTCGCGGAACTCCATTTCAGTATTGTTCCATTGGCGGGGCCGAATGAATTCGACGCTTCGTTGGTGATGAGCTTTTTACTATCCGGTCACGCGGCATTTTTGCTAAATCACGCTCCGCAGCACCGTATCGAGCAACCATGCGGATTGCGTCCACCCACAAAAAACTCCATCCCATCACAGTCGTCCCGGTTTTAACCTACTGGGCCATTGCATCCGCCATGGCGGTCCCATCCACTTCGGTGGATGCCGATGCGGAGATCAGGGAGGCGCTGGAGGAGGTGGCGGCGGATTGTCCCGAGTCCTATCCCGAGGTCGATGTGAGGTTGCCGGAACCGGGAGGATTCGCCGACAAGAGCGAGGAAGAACTGCTCCGGATGCTGGACGTGTGGAATCCGGCATTGCGCGCCAGCGTGGTGCGGGAGCTGGGAACGCGGGACGGTGAGGCCATTCCGGCGCTGGTCCGGGCGTTGGAATCCGACCGTCCTTCGCACCGCCTGGGTGCGCTCGACGCGCTGGCACGGATGGTGGGGCACCAGCTCGCCAACTGGCGCGAATTCCGCCCGGACGAATCGCGGCAGCGGCAGGCGCAGGAGAGCATCCGCGGCGAGTTCGGCGATCTGCTGCTGGAGCGGGTCCTGTCGATGGCGGACGACCCGGATGTGGCCGTGCGCGGCGGCGTGCTCACGATGCTTTCGGCCCTGCAAGCGCGCGGACCCGCGGTTTCGCGGGTGGTTCTGAGGCTCGGCAGCGACGAGGACGAATTCCTTGCCGACACGGCGTGCAGGCTGCTCGACCGGGAATTCGGATTCGGCGGCCTCGATCCCGAGGAGGTGCTGCCCTACCTGCGGCGGGCCATGCGGAACCCGCTGCCGCGCGGCAAGGGGCACCTGGTGCATCTGGTGGGCCGCTCTGACGAATCCCTGCGGCGCGCCATGGTGCCGGATTTCCTCGCCCATCTCGACTGGCAGCCCGAGCGCGACACGATGTTCGGAGCGGGCGGGCAGGCGAGGAGCATCGAGATTCTCACCGAACTCCGCGTCGATGACCTGTTGCCGCGCATCCCGGCGCTGATGGACAAGCCGATGCGCGGCCCCGGCTTGTTCGACGACTGCATCGCGGCGCTCAAGGCGTTCGGCGCGGACGCGCGCCCGGTGGTGCCCGCCCTGCGGGAAAAACTCGACGAAATGCGCGCCGAACTGGACTCGCTCGCCGACCAAAACGACCGCGGTTCGCGCGCCCGCGCCGGCCAGCTCACCGACCGCATCGAAGCCCTCGAAGAAACTCTGAACCATGTGGAATCCTGATCAACTCCCCGCCCTTCTCGCCGCCGCCTGCGTCGCGACCGCGTCCGGCCACGCCGCGACGCCCTACAGCGACCTCGACAGATACCAGACCCCGGTGCCCTTCGCGGGCGACCGCGGCTGGCACATCACCCACAACCTCGGCCCGACCGGCATGCGGGCATGGATCGATTGGAATTTCCCCGCCAGTTTCGACACCTCGCCGAGCCGCGAAATCCTGATCCGTTCCGTGGAAGCGGGATCGCCGGCCGATGGCATCCTGCGGCCATACGACATCATCCTCGGCGTCGCCACGGAGCCGGGTGGCGATCCCGTGCCGTTCACCTCCGACGCCCGCCTCGCCTTCGCCCGCGCCATCACCATGGCCGAGAGCACGGCGGGGAACGGCGAACTCAAGCTGCTTTGCTGGCGCGACGGCGGCACCGGAGTGGTCACCCTGCGCATTCCCGTGATGGGCGAGTATTCGGATGATCCGCCGCCCGACTGCCCGAAAACGATGAAGATCGTCGCCCGGGCGGCCGAAGCGGTCTCCGGGATGGTTCCCGCCGCGGGCGAGGGCGGTCTCATCGGCGCATGGAACGGGCTGTTCCTGATGGCCGCCGGCGAAGCCCGCCACCTCGACGCCGTGCGCCGCACCGCGCACCACATCGCCGCCAGCCCGATCGGCGAGGCCGGCCACAACACATGGCCGTGGGGGAATGTGAACCTGTTTCTCTGCGAGTATTACCTGGCCACCGGCGACCCGGCCGTGCTGCCGAAAATCGCGGAATACAGCAGGCGGCTGGTGGACGGGCAATGCAACCCGGGCACATGGGGGCACCGGGGCGTCGAAGGCCGCATCCCGCCCGGCTATGGATCGGTGAACTCGGCCGGCGTGGTGGCCTTTCTCTCGCTCGTCACCGCGCGCGAGTGCGGGGTGGATTTCGACCACCGCGCGCTGGTCGATTCGATCCGGTTCTACGGGGGCTACGCCGGGCGCGGCGGCATTCCCTACGGAGACCATCCACCGACCCAGGGATCGGCGGACAACGGGAAAAACGGCGGAGCCGCCATCGCCTTCCACCTGCTGGGGGGCGAGCGGCCCGCGCAATGGTTCGCACGGCTCGCCGCCAGCTCGAACCTCGCCGATTTCGAAGGCGGGCACACCGGCAATTTCTTCAACCAGTTCTGGACGCCGCTCGGCGCGTCGATCGCCGGCGACCGGAATTACCGGGATTTCCGCGCCGCCTTCCATCACTACCGGGATCTCGCCCGCCGCTGGGACGGCACCTTCATCACCCAGCCGCAGCCGCACGGGCGCGAGGGCTGCCTCGGCTTCGGCAGCTACATCAACCGCGGCCCGCAATGGTCCACCGCGGGCTTCGGCCTCAGCCTGCTCGGCGGCACCGGCGAACTCGCGATCCTCGGGCGCACCCGCAGCGTGTTCCAGCCCGGCACGCCCGCCGCGCTCGCACCGGCGCTCGAACATTACCACGGCAAGGACTTCCACGCGGCATACGAAGCCGCGACCGAACTCGCCGGTTCGGACGACCCCGAGGTGGCCGAGCTGGCCGGCCAGCTCGCCCGCGCCGCGCGCCGCAATGCGGAAAGCATCGTGCACACGCTCGAAGCGATGCGGGCGGATCTCGACGAGGGCGACCTGTTTTACGTGAAATCCCGGCTCGATTCGCTTGCGCCGCTGCTGGACGCGGACGACCCGCGCCTCGCGCCGTTCCATGACGCCCTGCGTGAATCCGGCGATGTGGTCGAAAGCGGGCGGCTGTTTCACGACATCGTCGGCGGATACACGATGGGCGGGCACCAGGGATACGTGTTTTTCGAACCCGGCCCGATGCCGCAGGACAACAGGCGGACCCGGAGCACGCTGAACCGCATCGCCGATGGGCCGGAAAGCATCTACCGCGAGCAGGCCGTCGAATGGCTCGCGGAAATGGATTCGGACCCGGACGCCACTCATGCGGTGCTGGTCGATTCGCTGGACGTCAAATCCCCCGGCGCCACGGCCACCTTCCAGCTTGGCGACCCGGACGGGGTCACCGGTCTCGACTTCACCTGGACCCACAACTCCGCAGGTCCGATGCGTGTGTCTCTCAACGGCACCACCATCCTCGACTTCCCGGAGGCGTTGTCCTCCGGGGACACCACCGTGCCGCTCAAGCCGTCCACCCTGGAATTGCTGCAAAGGGGGGCGAACGAGCTTTCCGTCCGGATCGAGACCGGCGAACGGGATGCCGAAGTCTCCGTCACGCTCGAAGGGTGGGCGGAAAACTAACCCGCGCCTCCGCTACATGAAAACATCCATAAACCCCAATATCATGATACACCGAATACTCTCCACCTCCGCCCTTTTTCTGTTCGCCGCCGTGCCGGCTTCCGCCGCGCTCAAGGTGCATGGCATTTTCGGCAGCCACATGGTGATCCAGCGCGACAAGCCGGTCAAAGTCTGGGGCTGGGCGGAGGCGGGGAAGGGCGTGGCGGTGGAATTCGGTGATGAAACGGCCGCCGCGGAAGCTTGCGACGAGGGGCGCTGGGAGGTCGTCTTTCCCGCCCGCGAGGCGAGCGGCGCCGGGGTGTCGCTGAGCGTCGTCTCCGACGGGGAATCGGTGGTGTTCGAGGACATCCTGATCGGCGACGTGTGGGTGATGAACGGCCAGAGCAACATGGCGTGGCCGCTTTCGCGGACCAGTGAGTTCGACATGGAGGCGGTGCAAGCCGATTTGCCGCTGCTGCGGCGCGTCGGCATCCGCGAAAACGAATCCGAACATATCGAGACCGACCTGACGGACGACAAGATCGAGCCGTGGACCGTCGCGACACCGCAAACGGTCGGGAATTTCGGGTCGATCGGCTACAGCTTCGCATCGCGCGTGCAGCGTGCGCTCGGCATCCCGGTCGGCATCATCGACAACGCCCGCGGCGGGGCCTCGCTTGAAAGTCTGGTGCCCCGCCACAAGTTCGCGGAAGACCCGCTGGCCGCCGCCTACCTCGCGTCCGTGGCAAAACGCATGGAGGAGTTCGACTGGGACGCTGAGGTCGCGAAACTCGTGGAAAGCTGGGAGGAAGACATCGCCGAACGCCGTGAGCGCGGTGATGCCGGGGACCAACTGCCACCGCGCCCCACCCGCGACAGCATCCGCTCCTGGAACATCCCCGGCCGCAGCCCGAGCGACGCCGCCTCCTGTTACAACGGCATGTTCGGCGTATTCAAGGGCCTCAACATCAAGGGCGTGCTGTTCCACCAGGGTTACAACAACGCGATGGCCACCAATTGCCGGCCCCGCCTCTACCGCACGCTCATGCGCCTGATGATCGAGGGCTGGCGCGAGGATTTCAGTGATCCCGAGCTGGCCGTGGGCGTCATCGGGTTCTGTGCGGGCGGCATTCCGCAGATTCCAGACACCTTCGAATTGTGGTCCGTTGCGCCCTCGGCCTACATCCGGGAGGCGCAGCGGCTCGGCCTCGCCGACGTTGGCGACCCGGAAAACACCGCCTTCCTTCCCGCCTACGACGTGCGAATTCCCGGCCTGCATCCGTCGAAAAAAATGGAGCACGGCGTGCGGGCCGCGCGCTGGGCGCTCAACCGCATCTACGACCACGGCGTCGGGCGCAACCCGGTTGCCTGGGACCAGGCGGAACTGGTCTCCGCCGAACGCGAGGGCGACCGCATGGTGCTCACCTTCGACAAACCGGTGATGCCGGACGACCGCTCGCTGGAAATCGAGGGTTTCGCCATCGCGGGCGAGTCCGGCGAATTTTACATGGCCCACGCCGCTTTCCCTATCAATCGCGACCAGGGTGTGTGGACCACCAGCAACAATGCCGACGCCACGCGCATCCATGTGTGGAGCCCGCTGGTGGACGAGCCGGTCGCGGTGCGTTACGCGTGGGCCACCAGCCCGATGGGCAACCTCAAGGTGCACGGCCACGAGGCATTGCCGCTGCACAGCTTCCGCACCGATGATTGGGACTGGCCGGAAAGCGACAATCCCGAGGTCCAGGCGGTGGGCCGCAACGAACATCGTGCCATGCAGCGCGAAGCGGAGGAGCGCCTCAACCACCGCCGCCGGACGGAGGCCGCCATGGCCGTGGAAATCCTCGAGCGGCTCGAAACGCTCCATGAGGCTCCCTGACGCACGCCCGGCCTGCACCGCGATCCGCGTCACGGCCCGGGGAACGCGAACCGATAGAACCGCGACGGGAAATCCCCGGCTCCGGCATCGAGGAATTCGAGGCGGCCGGTTTCATCGGAATCCGCGAGCGCGAACGGCTCCCAGGAGGAAAGATCTTCCGAAACGAATCCCTCGTATGATCTCTCCGGCAGGCCCACCAGCGACAACGCGAAGCCACCTTCCCCAAGGCCCATTTCCAATACCGTGACGGACGGATCGTCCGGCGCGCGCACATGGACCGTCACCACCGCCGTGCCGACCCCGCCGAACGGATCGGCCAATGTGTAGGAGAAGCGGTCCACGCCGGTGAACCCGGGCGGCGGCGTGTAGGTGACGACGCCGTCGTCGATCGCCACCGCACCGCCGCGCGCCGTGGCGGCGTCGGGCACCGCGGGCACGAGCGACGCGTCTCCGTCGGGATCCATGTCGTTGGCGAGCAGGTGGGCGACGTCGAAGACGAGCGGCGTATCGAGGGCCGCGCCGATGAAGTCGTCCCCCGGCACGGGGGCTTCGTTGACGGGTTCGACCCCGATGTCGCGGCTGGATGTGGGGCCTTCGCCCGAAAGCGGGTCGGCGAGCGTGAATCCGGTCACCCGGATCCCGGCGGCCGGGAAACGCGTGGGGTTCGCGAAGGCGACCGTGCGGATGAGTTCGCGGGTGGCTTCCACGGTGGCGTTCCCGTTTAACCACGCCATCAACGCCTCTCCATCCACACCGCCTTGCACGGTGCCGATGGGAATTTCCTGGTAAAGAACCTCGCCCTCCGGCCCGAGGGTAATCCCGCCTCCAACCGTTTCGAGAATGAACAGTGTATCGCCCGGTGCCGGCCCCGAGAGGATTTCCACCCGCAGGAACCCGCCGCCGAAGTTGTCGGAATCCGGGTTTTCCACAAGGGCGGAGGGATCGATCAGCAGCGGCGGGTCGCCTTCACGGTAGTCCAGCTCCGTGGGATCGAGTATCACCAGGGGCGGCACGGACGCCAGCACAGAGAACTCACGGGCCACCGCATCGCGAGGCGGCACAAAAGGCGTTCCGCCTGCCATCACCGAAAACTCGCGGGCCACCGCATCGGACGCTGCGACTGGCGAGAGATCGCCGGCGAAAACGGAAAACCCGCGGGATATTCCATCCACCACCGCCACCGGCGCGAGCGAATTTGAGAAAGCCGAGAACTCACGAGAGATGGCATCACCGGTCGCGGCGGGGGACGCAACGGGTCCGCATGCCAGCCACACCGCTGTGGCGGCGGCCATCGGTCGCGTCGCATCCCACGCGATGGACGCGGCCCGCTTCATCGAGTTCGCATTCATGAGGAATCGCTTTTTTTTACGGATCGGGGGTGCCGCATCGGGTTCAATCCTCGTCCGGGAATACGGCATGCACCTGTACGGTTGAGTATCCTCCGGCAATGTCCACCTCGGCCTCCCACATCGAGGCTTCGAATGTCCCACCGGTGTGAGTCGCGGCGTATGTTTCATCCAGCCCGGATCTGCGGACCACCCGCACCCGGACTTCACCGTCAAGCGGCACGTGGGAGGTCTCGATGATCAGGGTTGCCAGACCCGGCTCCGCAAGGGTCACATCGGTGTTTGGGAAACTGAGATCCGCGTTGGGGTCTTCCGGCACGGCCTGGCCGGCGAGGGACACCGATTCAATGGTCGGTGTGGCGGGATCGCGGAAGATGCGCGGCACCTCTTCCGGAATGCCGGGGGAAAACGCCGGGTTGCCGAGATCGACCAGGTCGTTCGAGTTGGCCTCCACCCGGATGCGCCCCAGCCCGCCGTTTCCGCCGAGTGCGGAGACACCGGCCGTCCCGCCCGGCCCGCCGAGCGCACGCAACATTCCGTTGCCGCTGATTTCATCGGCTATCAAACGGATGCCCCCGCCTGATCCGCCGCCCGAGCATCGGTTGCCGCCCGCCGATCCGGTGTATCCGGCACCGGTGCCGGCACCGCCATTGGCGGTGATCTGGCCGTTCAGGATGATGGTGCCCGGGGTGGCGATGAGGATCGCGCCGCCGCCCGCACCGCCGCCCTTGCCGGTCGAGCCGTTGGCGTTGCCCGCCGCGCCCGAGCCGCCAATCAACGGATAGACGCCTTCGTTTCCATACTCACCGCCGGCCGCACCCGGTGTCTGGCCGCCCCATTCCGTGCCACCGGGGGCTCCCGGCGTGCCATAGCCCGCGCCGCTGCTGGCGTGGCTCAAGGTCGCGCCGTATGACGATGCGCCGGGCCCCATGCCACCGGCACCGGATGTCGCCGCGTCCGATCCGCGCCCGCCCCTGAATCCGCCGGGTCCTGGTTCGGCGAATGTGCGCAGTGCATTGCCCGCGTGGCCGGTCTGGCCGTTCAATGAAACCGTTCCGGCGATCGAGACCGTGCCATCGACCAGCCAGATCACCGGTGCCCGCGAGGGGTGGTTGTTGAACGTGACAGTGACTCCCGGCGGGATGTCCACGCTCGAATACTTGAAGACCACAGCCCACTGGGCGGGATCATAGACGCCGTTTCCATCGCCCGGAGTGTCCCAATCCCCGGTGGCGGCCAGGGAAAGGTCCACCACGAGGCTCTCGGTAGGCGCAAATGCGCCGTCGGATCCGTCCGATGGAATGGTGATGCCGGAAACAATCGAGGCCGAGGCGAGCAGCCCCGTGAGGGTGACCGCAACGAGGCGAAATGAGGACTTGGTTTTCATGAGCGGTGGGGTGGAGGAATGATGAAACAAACCGAATTACAACACTGACTTTTACGATTGACACATCCTGTGAATTTTGACCGCTCGGGACAAGCGAATTTTCGCACCAATCACGAGGCGTTCGAAATGACCATAATCGACAGAAGGGCCCGCGGGCCGGGCCTCATCTCAGGTGGAGAGCGCCATTTTCACGGCGGCCTTTCAGAACCGGCGGGAAACGCCAAGAGTAAATCCCAGCGCGTCCACGGCGGGGTTCGGGTCGGTGCGACCGCCGTTGGAGAGGTGGAGGAAAAAGACCGAGGCCTGCCAGTCGAATGATCCGGCCATGTTGCGGCGGACACCGGCCTGCGCGAACCAATTGAGGGTGAGGTCGTGCCCGAGACCCTCGTTACCGCCGGAGCTGTCGGCGAGGCCGACACCACCGCCCGCGGAAAGAAATGGGATGACATCTGTTGTGGCGATTTTGCGTTCAAAGGAGGGGGCGAGGAGCAGCCCGGTGTAGCGGGTCTCGGGTCCGCGCGTGAATCCCGCATGGAGCAAAGAAGCGCGGGCATGTGCCGTCCATTCGCCGAATTGATGCGTGGATGGCGCACGCAGGGTGAACATGGCCGGGGCCATCCGGTAATCGTTCCGGGTGTTGAAGCGGATGCCCCAGAGGTGCCCTCCTTCCAGCGTCCACTCCCATTCGTCGAACGCGACGGCGGTGGTCGAAATGGATATCCATACGACGAAAAGCGCGGTCGGCAGCGACTTTCTCATCGCGGAGATTCTATCCGGGATCCTGAGCCGCGTCGAGGTCTAACCCCTCAATCGGTTGGCGCATGAGGCGGGAACATCAGCGCGCTTCACGGCGCTTGATGGGCGGCAGTTCGAGGTCCTGCGGCAGCGTGAGGAACAGGCTGCGCAGTTCGTTGACGGTGACGCTCGATCCATCGATGAAGGTCCAGTCGAGCGGGTCCTTTTCGGAAACCGCGACCTGGAAGCCGGTGGATTCGATCACCCGCGCACTCCGCTCTCCCTCGAGCATCACGCGGTAGGTCGTGAGGGTCGGCACGAAGATAAGCCACTTGGTGTAGATCATTTCCTCGACCGTCTCGCCATTCTCCGTGCGGGTCTTCCTGCCGGGCCAGACCTCGAAGACGGTCGGTTTTCCCTCCGGCTTCGACGAGATCACGCTCACGCCTTCCCGGACCAACCTCGGGCCGATTTGGCGGAGTTGTTCTTCGAGCGCCTCCATGCCGCCGGCGCGGCGTGCGGCGCGCTTCTTCCACATGGGATTCATTTTTTCGATCGCGACGTGAAAGCGTCCGAGCACCACCTCCTCGCCGAGTTCGCGGACGGCCTTGACCGCGCTTTCGATCACGGCGTCGGGCGCGGTGCGTGCGGGAGCGGGCATTACGTCATCATCCGCCAGCGCGGTGGACAGCGCGGCGAGAGTGACAAAAATCATTCGCAACATGCCGATTGGTAACCGCGCGGCTGGACCGGGTCAAGCCGGCAGGCGCCTCTGGGGAATCATGGCTTGCGGGCGGGGTGGTTCGCGGGTTTGATTGGCGGCGGAGATGAATTTGCGATTTTTCAACGCGCTGGCCTGGGGCAACTCGGTGGCGCTGGCCTGGATGTGGGGGCTGGGGCTGTTCTTCAGCGTGCAGATGACGTTCATGTTCGGGCTCGGGGGGCTGCTGCTCTTCGCGGTGCCGAACGCGATCGGGCTGATGATTTTCGGCCTGCTGACCCACATCGTGGCAAGGCGGCGCGACGGCGGTCAGGAATCGCTGGCGAGGTTTTTTGAAAAGTTCTCACGGCCGTTCCGGCTGATATTCTACATATACCAGATTCTGGCGCTTTCCCTCACGGTGTTCGCACTGTCGCGCTATCTCTTCGGCTCGCTGGACTTGGTGCCGGGCGGGCAGTTTCCGCAGTATCTGGTGATGGCGATGGCCACGCTGCTGGTGCTGGCGACGGGCTGCCTGTTTGGCGAGGAGTTCGGCATCCGGAAGATCAAATACGGGCACGCGATGTTCAGCGGGCTGATCGTGCTGTGCATCGGCGTGATCCTGTTCCACCTGCGCCCGCTGTGGCCGGAAACGGTGGCGATGGGCGAGCCGGAGCCGGGATTTTGGCAGGGGCCGTCGCTGGCGGCCTACGCGATACCGCTGCTGGTGGGGCTGCTCGTGGGTCCGTGGCTTGATCTCCAGCACTGGCAGCGTGCGATCCAGATTCATCGAGAGGGTGCGTCGATCCGCCTTGGGTATTTCTTCGGCGGACTGATCTTCTTCGTCCTGCTCATGTTCCACGGTTTCCTGGCGCTGTGGGTGCTCTCGAAAGGCAATGCCGCGGATTACGCGAATGTGGGCTGGTTCAAACTGAATTACGCCCACGACCTTGTGGTGCAATACATCAACGGGCTGGACGAGGGGATGCGCGGGCTGCTGCCCGCGGCGTATTTCTCGTTCCTCACCCTGTGCATACTGACCACCCTCGACAGCGGCTACATCGCCCTGAAGTGGTTCCTGGGCAACGCGGTGGCGAAGAGCAACAACGCCATCATCGGCATGCTGCCGAAACGCCTGCTCGACTCGCCGATCCCAACCTTCGTGGTGGTGGCGCTTGTCACGATGGTGGCGCTGGCGGTGCGGATGGACCTGGAGTTCTTCATGGTGTTCTACGCCTCGTTTTTCGTGGGCTACGCGGGCCTGGCGATCGCCCGTTGCTTCGTGCCGAACTCGCAGCAGCCGCTGCCTCAGATCCGCATGTTCTCGCTGGCGGCCATCTCGGTGGTGCTCTTTGCGTTCGGCTACATCACGGCCGGCGGCGGGCTGATGCTGCTCGGATCGCTGCTGCCGCTGGCCTATGTGGCGTGGCTGGTCTTCAACACCGACCTGCTGCGCGTCGCCCACGACCGCGCCGACGAGGTGATCGAAAAGGCGGCGAAGATCCCCGCGCTGCAGGCCATCACCGGCAAGCCGGAGGCCGCCCCGCGCGCCGAGGTGGCGGCGCCGGCCGACGCCCACGCGCTCGCCGGGCACTTCGAGGGCAAGTGGTTCGTCTATTCGATGGTGGCCACCTATCAGGACACGAACTCGGTGGGCAACGTGTATTTCGGCATGTATCCGATGTTCGTCGGCAAGACGCGCGAGCTGTTCTTCAACCAGGCGATGCCGGATTTCGACCTGAAGACGACCGATTTCTACATCCTGACGCGCTCGATCGAGCACAAGTTCGTGCGCGAGGCGCGGGAGTTCGACCGGATCACGGTGAAGATCCGCGTGTCGGACTTCAACCGCAAGTTCTGCACCCTTGAGCACCAGATTTTCGGCCCGGAGGGCGAGCTGCTGGGCAAGGGCAGGCAGAGCCTGCTTTTTGTCTCGTCAAAGGACTACAGCCTGCTCGATATTCCGCCGGAAGTTTACACGGCATTCTCCAAATATCTTTGAATCATGAAAACACAGTCGTTTGCAATCGCCGCCTTGATCGGTATCATCGCCGCCACTCCCGCCGCCGACGCCTGCACGCGGCTGGTTTATCATGGGGACGAGGGGCGGGTGCTCACGGCGCGCTCGATGGATTGGAAGGAGGACATGCTCAGCAACCTCTGGATCCTGCCGCGCGAGATCGAACGCAGCGGGCAGGCCGGGGGGAACAGCATTGAATGGAAGGCTGAATACGGCAGCGTGGTGGCCACGGCCTACGACATCGCCACCGTGGATGGCCTCAACGAGAAGGGGCTGATGGCGAACCTGCTGTGGCTCGTCGAATCCGAATACCCGGAGCGCGACGAGGAGAAGCCGGGGCTGGCGTCTTCGCTCTGGGCGCAATACATGCTCGACCAATTCGCGACGGTCCAGGAGGCGGTGGCGCACCTGCGGGACGAGCCGTTCCAACTGGTCACCGATTTCCTGCCGGGGTCCGAGCGGCTGGCGACGGTGCATTTGTCGCTCTCGGACAAGACGGGCGACAGCGCGATCATCGAATACGTCGGCGGAAAACAGGTGATCCACCACGACCGCGCCTACCAGGTGATGACGAACTCGCCGGTCTTCGAGCAACAGTTGGCACTCAACGAGTATTGGCGGTCGATCGGCGGCACGGTGATGCTGCCGGGCACGAACCGGGCGGCGGACCGATACGCCCGGGCGATGTTCTACGTGAATGCCATCCCCCAGGTGGAGGACCGCCGCGCGGCCACCGCGGGCGTGTTCAGCGTAATCCGCAACTGCTCGGTGCCCTTCGGCATCCAAACCGAGAAGGAGCCGAACCTTTCCTCGACGCGCTGGCGCGTGGTGGCCGACCACAAGGAGATGCTCTACTATTTCGAGAGCGCGGTGTCGCCAAACGTGTTCTGGGTGGACGTGGGCGGCATGGGCTTCGAGGACCGCACGGCGGTGCGCAAACTCGAACTCGGCCCGGACTCCGGACGCATCATCGCGGGCGAGGTGTCCGCGTTGTTCGCGGTGACCGATCCGTTCGAGTTCAAGGGGTTGTGAAGACTGTGGGCGCTCGGCGCGGCAGCGGATCTACGACGCACGCCGTTTCGCCGGGCCGCGCCTCGCAGCGGCGATCTGGATCATCAGGCGGTGCAGGATGAGGCGGTGGTCGAGGCCGGTGGTGACCAGCGCGCGGTCGGCGGCGAGGGTGGACTCCATGACGCCGAGGAGGGCGTCGAGGTCGAAGTTCCCGGCGTTGGCCGCGCAGAGGTAGATGGGGAAGACGTTCACGCCGGAGCCGTCCTTTTTCTGGGGCAGCCAGGCGCGGTCGGCTTCGGGCAGGCGGTTGAGCGCGCCGGCGAAGGCGTTGTAGCTGCCAACCGGGGCCTTGAATTTGTCGATGATGAGGCGCGCCATGAACAGGTTGCGGACGACGCCGATGATCGAGGCGCGCATGATGCCGATGGCGGATTCATCGGCGGCGAGCTGTTGATCGACGAGCTGGATGGCGCGGGCGGCGTGGCCGGTCTGCAGCGCGCGGCCGATCTCGAAGACCACGGCGGCGCGGCTGAGCGGAACGAGCACGCGGACGTCGTCCTCCGTGACCTCGCGGCGGGCGGAGCCGAGGTAGAGGTCGAGTTTTTCCAGCTCGTTGTCGATCTGGCGCGTCTGCTCGCCGGCGAGCATGACGAAGAGCTGGAGGGCGTCCGGGGTGAAGGTGAGATCGAGTTCGCCGGCGCGTTTGTGGACGAGGGCGGCGACCTGGTCCTCCCAGCCATCGCGCGAGGTGTCGATGCGGTCGAACGTGAGCACCTCGGCGTTTTTCTGGATGAATTTCCAGAAGCTCCGGCGCTTGTCGATGCCCTGGGCGGTGAGCAGGAATTTGACGCCCTCGGGCAGGCCTTTTTCGAGGGTGGCGAGCAGCGATTCGACGCCCGCCTCGGTGCGCTTGGCGCGGCCGGTCACGGTGTCGCCGAGGAAATTCGCGTTGCGCAGCCAGACCACCTTGTCGCCGCCGAACATCGGCAGGGTGAGCAGCGACTGCACGGTGGCGGAGCAGATTTCGTGGGCGGATTCGGCGTTGTCGGCGATGCCGTCGAGTGTCTCGTGGGTGAAGCCGTCGTCGGTGCCGCCAGTGAGCTTGTTATGGAGCTTGAGCGCCTCCTCGCGCACCTGCCCGTCGTCACTGCCCACCACGGCGAAGAGGTTGCCGGGTTTCGGAGTGGCGAATTTCGGTTTGGCTGGCACGCACATAGGGGATAGCGCGGGAGCCTGCGGGTGAAAAGCGCGAAGTGGGCGGGAAAATTCACGCGGATCGACCCAGCGGCTGGATCCGCTCCACGGGTGGCAAGACCGCGACCGGGCCGGGCGCGTCACCGGAAGGGTCGTTCGCGACCAGGTATCCGTAAATTGCCGCGGAGCGGATGCGCGTGTGGCGGGCGCATTCGCGTGAAAACGAGAGGGCACCGCCATGCTTGGCATTGGCTTGCCACGATATTCCGCTAATGTGGCTGCCGCGTGAGATTAGTCATCGCCGGACTCTTCGGCTTTGAAAATTGGCGGCCATCGCGGTTTTTTTCAGAAGTGGCACTACAAATGGGGGGGCATCATCCCGCACCATGGGATGAACACGCCATCACTTCAGGACGAGGCCGAGCGGTTTGCGCAGGCCGATCCAGACCGGAATGCAGGAAAGCAATCCGCCGCAAAGGGCGCCGAAGACCAGGATGGCCGTCTCGCGACTGAGGAAGATCGTCGCGCCATCGAGCCAGTCCATTTGGAGGGCGGAGAGATCGGCGGTTGCGGCGAAAACCGCGAGCATTGCGAGACCCATGACGACGCCGGAAACGGCGACGAGGCAGTTTTCGGCGACGGCATGCCACAGCAGCATCAGGCGGCCGACACCAAAGGAACGGATCAGGGCGAGGAGATAACGCTCCTCACGGAACTCCATCCACGCGAGCGCGCCACAGACGAGGCCGAGCACAAGAGCGGTGCCGATGGTGACGGCGACGAGCACATAGCGCTGGATCGACTGGATTCGGCGCAATTCCAAGAGCAACGGCAGCGAGGAACGGACGTTGATGTTGCGCTCCTCGACGAGACGCAGCGCGTCGGTGATTTCGTGGATGCGCTCGATGTCTTCCACGGACCGCGCCTGGAGGAGGATGTGCCGGCTGAAGCCCCCTTGCAGCAAAGGCGCGAGCCTGCGGGTGCTGGTGACGACCCATTCCTGGTTGCCCATGGCGGCTTTCTCGATCTCCCCGCGCGGCCTCATCACCTTCGCCTCGAAGCGCTCGTCTTCGACCGAAACGACCACGGGCGCTCCCGGTGGTTTGCGATGGCTGAGCAGGATGATGGAATCCGGGTATCCGAGCTTTTCGGGATCGCGCAATGCGACCAGGCTCGCCTCGCCGCTTTGATCGATCCGCGCGATCCGGGGCGGCCGGTCGTAAAGCAGGATTTCGCTGGCAAGGGCCTGCCAGGCGGCGGGTTCGGCATCATCCTCGGCCAGCCTGGCGTTGACGTGCCGCTGGGTAATGTTTTCGGTGATGTGAATGGTGAGCGCGTCGCGGCTGGCGAGCTGCCTTTCGAGTTCCTCGCCGAGATAAGCCGCCCCGCCGATCATCACCGCGCCGAGCAACCCGATGAGGGCGGCGATGGTGAGTTTGGCACAGAGCGCGAGCGGCTGTTCAATCCAGCGGCGCAGGCTGTTCTGCAGCAGGTAGAATGCGATGGAAATCCACCAGTTCATGGGCGATCGGATCGACTCGGTGATCGTGGCTTGCGATCACGCAGATGGCGCCGGTATTGTCGGCGAAGCGCGTGGTCGCGTTGAGGATGATGCGGGTGTTGTCGTCGTCGAGCCCCGAGGTGGGCTCATCGAGGAGTAGCAGCGGCGGGGATTTGCACATGGCGCGCGCGATGGCGACTCGTTGTTTCTGGCCGCCTGAGAGTTTCTCGACCCGCTGATGAAGGAATGCGACGAGGCCAAGGCGATCGAGCCAATCGCGGCCATCGTCGAGCGGCACGCCGGCGATGCGGCACGAGAGCGCGATGTTCCTCCACACGGATGCGATCGGCAACAGGTTGAGTTCCTGAAACACGATCGCGCATGATGAGCGCAGAAAACGCTGCGAACCGGGCGGCGGAAATCCGGCAGCCTCGATGCTGCCGGCGCTGGGTCGCAGCAAACCGCCGAGCAACCTCAGCAACGTGCTTTTCCCACAACCGGAATAGCCGCGAAGCAGGGTGATGCCGGGATGAATCTCCAGATCCAGGCCGTCCAGAACCGGCGTGTCGCTTCCCGGATACCGGTAGGTGAGCGAGCGGCAGGCGAGCATCATGGTTCTTTTGCCAGGGCGATCGATTGCGGGCCGATGAAGACAACCTCGGCATCCGGCCAGGTTTCGTTGACGAACCCCGCCCATCCCAAACGGTTGATCTCCGCGGCGTGTGCGAAGAGGAGCGGCGATTTCCTGATGATCCGGGCCGGTTCGGGCAGGAAGCGGTGGATGGTGGCCATGCGTTCGCCGGAAAGCTCGGGGGGCGGGGCGGCTCCGTCTGCCGCGGTTTCCAGGTCGAAATAATATGTGGTGCTGGCGAAGCGCCCTCCGGGGCCGCGCTGAAGCCTTGTGAACGTGCCTTCGAAGCGGCGTCCGTCCGGCCCCGTAACCAGGACGCCGAGTTTTTCCGGGCGTTCGGAACGGACGTCCGGGTCGGCGAGCTGGACGGACGCCACGGCATGCCCGGTCCGCCGGACGTGACCCACGACATCGCTGGTGCGAACGTATCCCTCTTTCGCGATTTCGAGCAATCCGTCATGTTCGGCAATGATCTCCATCGAGCGGACGAGTTCCTCATGATCGAGCCGGTTGCGCTCAAGGTCGTGGTCGATCTGCTCCAATTCCAGGCGGAGTTCCTCTTCCATCCAGTCGGGCTCGAGCTGTTCGCGCAGGTCCTCGATCTGGGATTCGAGCCGTTTCCGTTCCTCGTCGAGCCGGGCAGCCAGGGCATCGCCGATCAATTCCCGCTCGGCTTCCGCAAGATCACTTTGTGCCAGTCTGGAATGCAGCTCCTCAATTTGCCGACGGATGCCCGCTTTCCGCTCCCGATGGTTGTTGATGGCGGATCGCCTCCGGATCGGCAGACGGGCTTTTTCTATTTCCAACTGCGAGGCAGACTGACGGATCTGCCGGTCACCCATCAGCGCGACGGCCTCACCCCCGACAACGCGCTCCCCATCTTCGACCAGCCACCGGAGGTCACCCGCCCGGGCGGCGACCAGATCGGTCGCCGGGTCCACCTCGACCTCGGCACCGAACGAACCAAGCCATACCCGGTCGCTGGACGGGTAATCATCCAAGGGACGCACCCTTTCGTTCTCCCCGCCGCGTGTGGCCGGGAGTGACAGAAGCACGGTCGCTGCTATCGCCGCAATCGCGCCGCCCGGTTTATTGCCAAGCCTGATCATCCCAGAGCCAGATTTCCATATCGAGGTTGCGCTTTGCACGTTCCAAATTATCGAGTTCGCGCCGGATGCGGCGGACGGTTTCGAGATCTTCGGACGCGCGGATGTCGTGATGCTCCCGGCGGAGCGCGGATTCGAGGCGTGCCTGGAGCAGGTTGCGGCGTTCGAGGAGGTCGGTGTAGCGGTTACGCACGCGCTGCCATTGCCGGGCGTCGGCATCCAGCCGCTGTTCGATGGATGCTCGCACATACTCGATGTTGTCCTCCGCGGAACGGATGTTCGCGGCCTGACGCCCGGTGACGTCGAACGATTGTACGAGCGAGCCGAACAACGACACATCCTCGATGTTCTCGAAGACATTGGAATCCGGCCGCCGCGAATCATAAACCGGAGGGGTACTGGCCGAAACATTGAACGTGGGCCAGCGTGCGAGACGCATCCCCCTGCGCCGAAGCAGTGATGCCTGGATTTCATAGGCGGCAAGGCGCGTCGCGAGGATGCCATGGTTGTGGCCCGGGCGGATGCCATTGAGGCGCTCCTCGTAGCTGACGCGAGGCAGACTTCCAGTGTCCGGCACCAGGTTGACTCCCGGCAGATCAAGCATGCTCGAAAACTGCTGGTGGATCGAGTTTCGCCGCTCGGCCATCGAGGTTCCGCTTTCCCTGCGCCGCAAGGCCGCCTCAACCGTCTGTTCAATGCTGGTTCCGGCGAGTTCCCGGGATTCGTACAACTCCTGTTTTTCCAGTTCCTCCCATTCAATGAAAAGCCGGTAAAGGCTGATGATTTGGCGACGCCGCTGCAATTCCGCGGAATCCCTGGCTTGCACGAGCTGCAACGCGTTCTGATAGGTCCTTGCCTGGACGCTGACAGGGTTCGGGATCGTCAGCGGAGCGATCAGCGATGCGGAAACCGAATCGGACGAAACATCGCCAAGTTCCCGCAGGCTGTTCTGCAACGTGACGAAAAAAGTGGGCCGCGGCAGCCATTCCCGCCATTGGTTTGCCGAGGCCCGCTCCAATTCCTCGATGCGGTCGCGTGACCGCTGCAACTGGATGTTGTGCTCATGCAGCCGCCACCCTGCCTCGTCCCAGCACATGTTCCTGCTTTCACGCGCAGCCTCTGAGCGAACCGCCGTGCGCTGCGCGAGATCAATCCGCTCATCCTCGATGCGCGCCATCAGCCCGCCGGTCGAGCAACCACTCAGCAGCGAGGCTGAGGTTGCCGTGAAAAGCAGGATGGTGGTTTGAGCCCAGCTCACATGGATCCATTTGCCGCACTTCCGCACCAACCTGTTGCAGATCGTACCGGCCAAAACAGCGCGATCGCGCAGCGTATGCTTGAAGTCTTTCGCCGTCTTTCTGCCGATGACGTCTGGATGAATTCGCGGGTCTGGATTCAATCTTCAAGGAACGGGAAATCAAATTCGCCGGTGGATCCGTCTTCCAGCCGCACGTAGGTTCCACCTTCGAAATCCAGGAACCGGAGTTCATACGTGATGCTCGGCCCGGTTTCCCGGAAGATCCTCAACGTCGCGATATTGGTGGTCGCAGGATCCGGATCATACTCGAAGTTGATCGTTTCCAAAACCGTGTCGTCAATGATGTTGCGGTTTCCCACACCACGTTCCACAAAGTCGCCTCTAGCGTCGGAAAAGCGCGTGAACGTGCTTTCCAGAAATTGATGGGCAAATGAATTCTGTGTGGGGTCATCGGGTTCAATGATGAAAAGCTCCTTGCTGATGGAGTCGGGATAGAACCGTGGAAGATCCAGCACATCGCTGCTGGTGATGTTCCAACCGACGGGAAGCGGCAGACCGTTCTGCAAGCGCATTTCGGCATCCCTCCACACGAGTCCCGGGAACGGAGGCTCCTCGGGGGGGATTCCGGAATCATTGACAGTCACCCCCGTGACGGTCGCGCCATCGGTGCCGAAGAGAATATCAAACTGTCGCTCGAATGGCGACATCAGGTAGTTCACAGCAGGAAGCAAACCACCAATTTCGTTTCTTTGTGCCGTAATATTCGTGCTTTCACCTGCGATTGTGATAACCGCGGTTTCGGGGCTGGTCCTGGTGTAGGTGTATCTGGCACCCGAAATCCTGGTAGGAGGAACCACGAAGAACTCGAAACCGCCTCCAGTGCCGAAGGTCAGCACGGCGGCCGGATCGGGTTCCATGGTTACGGCTCCAACCTCGGCTCCGGTCGTTGCATCTCCCTCGGCCCGGACGAACTTGTATTCCGGGCCACCCTGATAAATGACGAGGCTGACTCCGTTGAGCGTTTCCGGCGAAGGTGATTCGCCAATGCCGCCTTTGCCACTGCCGCACGCGGATAGCCCGGCAGCCAAACCAATGGCCGCCATCGCGCGGAGGATCACCGGAGAAATGATTTCGGTCGTATGTGATTTCATGGAATTAATCGAGTGGTTCCGCATGCGGCGTGATTGGTGTGATGTGTCAACCGGATATACCGCATGCGGACACATGGTGAGCGGATCACCTTTGCCTTTTCGTCACTAATTCATCGGGGGCAGCACGCCGCCCCCATTGAGATCGAAGCCATCGGGTCCGGCGGGCATGACATCCAAGCCGTCTCCACCGCGGAGCGGTCGACCTGTCGCATCGATGATCTGCGCGGTGACGAAGATGATGAGGTTGCTCTTGATCCGGTTTTCCGCCTTCGATTGGAAGAGACGGCCGACGATGGGAATGTCCCCGAGAATCGGGACCTTGTCCTCGACGTTCTGGATATCCTCGCGCATGAGCCCGCCGACAGCAACGGTGTAGCCGTCATAGATGGTCAGCGAGGTGTTGACGCGGCGGGTGGAGAAGACCGGCATCTCGATGCGGTTGTCGGTGATGGTAAGCGGCACCGGGTTACCCAATGCGTCGAGACCACTAGTTTGAATCGGGCTTCCGTAATTGATGAATCCTTCGAATTCGACCAGTTCGGGAACAAACCGGAGGTCGATCACGAAATCATTTTCACCGATGGTGGGTTCGATTTCGAGCGTGACACCGGTGTTGCGTGTTTCGAATGCAGTCGGCGTGGCGGGCGTGACCGGGAACGACTGGGGTTGATCCTGGCCGATTCCGGGAATTGTGCCCCCGCCTTGGTTGCCGAATCCGCCGCCGAAACTCTGCGGAATTTCGGGGGGTTCGTATTCGGTGGGGTAGATGAATTCGCGGATGATTTCTATCGTCGCCTTCTGGCCCGAGCGCGCGGTGATCGAGGGGGCCGTCATGATGTCGGTCCCTTTTTTCTGAGCGAGTCCGCGCATGATCATCTGCACCGCACCATCGGAGAAGATGCCGGTGATGGAGGCGATACCAGGTGCGACGCGCTGGTTTTGGGCGGTGCGGTCCGGATTGTTGAGAATCGCATCGATGTTATTCCTTGATAGCGCGGTATCACCACTGCGCAGTCCACCGGTGACGATGTTTGAGACCGGAGTATCACCAGGAGAAACACCGGGTATGAAAGGCGTGGTGAAATCAAGGCCCGTGCGGGGGACTCCGCTACCGATGGTGCCGCCGCCGCCGATGATGGTGTCTGTTGCGGGGCTGCCGAATGGCGAGACGATCCAGTCGAATCCGAGTTCGTCGCTATTCTCCTGGGAGATCTCGATGAACTTGGTGGTGATCTTGACCTGCTTAGGCTGCATGCCGGACGCCATGTCCACAAGCGCCTCGACTTTCTCGAGTTCGAGCGGTGTGTTGGTTACGGTGAGCACGCCGTTGGCGGTAAGGATGGCTGATGTGCCTTCGCCAAAGTTGATGCCGGCGTTTTCCAGCAAGTCCCTGATCGGAGCCTGAGGCCGGATCCCGCTTGGACGGGCGGGCGCTGCGAATGGGTCCAGATCCCGGTCGGCCGCTCCCTCTCCACCCTGGCTGATGATCGAGCGAAAGTCCGGCGGTACGATGAAGTTGCGCGTGGTTACGTTTTCGTCGGTATCGGTGGCGGGGACGAGTGTGACCGCGAAATCATCAACACGATAGCGAAGGCCCGCCTGGTCGCAAATGTATTGCAACGCGACGGCGAGTGGCACGTTGCGGAGGCGCAGCTCGCGAATGCGAAGCGCTCCCAGATTCGTGGTGCCCAGAGGCAGGCCGTCGGCATCACCGAGATCCGCTCCTGCATCGCCGACGTCGGAAGAGCGAGGACGGCGGATGACGAAGTTGACCCCCCTGCGGTCGGGGTCCACCTCCAGGTTGTCGAGTTCACGGCTGCGCTGGCGGAGGAAATCAACCGCCTCCTCGACGGTGGTGTCCTCGAAGTTGATACTCGGAATGATGATGCGGCGGAGTTTCTCGGTGATGTAAACCGATCCTCCGTCGCGGTCGGTCCGGTCAAATTCCCTGGGAATGTCCGGTGCCTCGACGGGCACGGCGAGTTCCCAGGCCTGATCCACCTGCATGAGGAGTTCGGCGCGGGTGTGATCGTATGCGGCGCGATAATAATCCGATTTGCGGGCGGCGACCCGCTCCATACCGCGGCGTGCGGCGCTGTTGTGGGGGTCGATGCGAAGCACCTTCTCGTATTCGGTTTTGGCTTCGTCGAATTTGCCAAGATTGTAGTGACCCTCGGCCATGTAGAGGCCGCGGCGGACGCGGTCCACGTTCTGCACGTGCTCGAAGGTGAGGGCGGGATTGGTGCGGATCGGATCGTCGAGGTAATCGAGTTCGCGCTTGGCGAGCGCGTTGTGCGGATCCACATCGGGCGCAAGAACATCTTCGAGAAGTTGGCGGGCCTCGTCGTATTTGCCGACCTTGCGGTGACTTTGGGCAAGGGCAACGCTGGCATCGCTGAGCTGGCCGGTGTAGGCGGTGCGGCGGTCTGCCACCATGGGCGCGTCCGGGAGGCGGTCGAGAGCCTGCCGGAACTTGTCAACAGCCTGTTGGTAATCCTGATTTTCGAACGCCTGACGGCCTTCGGCGACAAGGCGATCAGCATCATTGACAGCTTCCTGGCGGCGGATCATCTCGCGCTGGGCGAGGCTGCTATGACCGGAGTACCCGTGTTCACCCGCTGTAGCGACAGTGGTTGTGGCGGGCATTGAAGCTGCTGCCGCCATAAGGGCGAATGCGGTGCGGCTGGATCGGTGGCTTGGCGTTTTTTGCATGGTGACTGGTCTTGGTTTGAAGGGATTTGCAGGATTTGGGAAGCGAAAATTTTTCGGAATTTGTGTTACATTTGAGGCATCATGCCCTGTGGAACGGTAACGCTCCGGGTGTTGCCATCGGAGTCGGTGAATTCGACGACAACTTCATCCTCACCAACGGACAACAACCGGTGCACATCGCCCTCCGGGTCGTCGTGTGGGAGAGTGAACGTTTCGAACTCCTCGACCTTGAATTCCTCGCCTCCACGGCCGACTGCCTCGAGGGTGAACACGGCGGTGCGGTCGTATTGCTGGTGCTGCGGCACGGCTGTCTCGGACAAGGGCGCTGGAAACTCATAAACCGTCCCTTTTTTGTTCGGTCGCTGGTCCTCGATCCGTGCGAAGGTGCGTTCCTCGGTCGAGTTGGTGCGTTCGTTGAATTCCTCGCGCGTTTCGTGACC
>SLAV01000239.1 GCA_007126655.1 Haloferula sp.
AAGACATCCGGGTGCGCCTTCTCGATTTCGTCGAAGAGGACGACGCTGTAGGGTTTTCTTCTGACGTGTTCGGAGAGTTGGCCGCCTTCTTCGTAGCCGACGTATCCGGGGGGCGCGCCGATGAGGCGGGCGACGCTGTGTTTTTCCATGTATTCGGACATGTCGATGCGAATCATGGCGTTTTCGTCGTCGAAGATGAATTCGGCGAGGGCTTTCGATAACTCGGTTTTGCCGACGCCGGTGGGGCCGAGGAAGAGGAAGGAACCGATGGGGCGGTTTTCGTCCTGCAGGCCGGCGCGGGCGCGGCGGACGGCGTTGGAGACGGCGGTGATCGCTTTTTTCTGGCCAACGACGCGGTCGGCGAGGCGTTGCTCCATGTGGACGAGTTTTTCGCGTTCGCCTTCCTGGAGGCGGGAGACGGGGATGCCGGTCCACGAGGAGACGACGCGGGCGATGTCTTCCTCGGTGACTTCCTCTTTGAGGATGGCTCCGTTTTTCTGGAGGGTGGCGAGGTTGGCCTTGGCTTCCTCGAGGGCTTCGGTAGCGCCGGGGAGTTTGCCGTAGGTGATTTCGGAGGCGCGTGTGAGGTCGCCGATGCGTTGGGCGCGTTCGGCTTCGCCTTTGAGGGTTTCGATTTCCTCCTGAGCGGTGCGGACTTGGTCGATGATTTCCTTTTCGTTGCGCCACTGGGCCATGAGGCCGGCGGTTTGTTCGCGAAGGTTGGCTTGCTCTTCCTTCACTTTTTCGAGGCGGGCGGCGGAGGCTTTGTCGGTTTCTTTTTCGAGGGCTTTTTTCTCCATTTCGAGCTGGAGGATCTGGCGCTCCAACACGTCGATCTCGGTGGGCATGGAGTCGAGTTCGATCTTGAGGCGGGACGAGGCTTCGTCGATGAGATCGACGGCTTTGTCTGGGAGGTAGCGGTCGGAGATGTAGCGGTCGGAGAGGGCGGCGGCGGCGATGATGGCGTTGTCCTGGATGCGGACGCCGTGGTGGACTTCGTAGCGCTCCTTGAGGCCGCGGAGGATGGCGACGGTGTCTTCGACGGACGGTTCGCCGACCATGACGGGCTGGAATCGGCGTTCAAGGGCGGCGTCTTTTTCGATGTATTTGCGGTATTCGTCGAGGGTGGTGGCTCCGATGGCGTGGAGTTCGCCGCGGGCGAGCTGGGGTTTGAGGAGGTTGCCGGCGTCGGGCGAGCCTTCGGTTTTGCCTGCGCCGACGATGGTGTGGAGTTCGTCGATGAAGAGGATGATCTGGCCCTCGGAGTCGGTGACTTCCTTGAGGAAGGCCTTGAGGCGGTCTTCGAATTCTCCGCGGTATTTGGCACCGGCGAGCATGCCGCCGAGGTCGAGGGCGATGACGCGTTTGTTTTTCATCGAGTCGGGCACGTCGCCGGAGACGATGCGGCGGGCGAGGCCTTCGACGATGGCGGTTTTGCCGACGCCGGGTTCGCCGATGAGGACGGGGTTGTTTTTGGTGCGGCGGGAAAGGACCTGGAGGACGCGGCGGATCTCGTGGTCGCGACCGATGACGGGGTCGATCCTGCCTTCGCGGGCGCGTGCGGTGAGGTCGGAGCCGTATTTTTCGAGGGTCTGGTATTTGCCCTCGGGGTTTTCGTCGGTGACTTTCTGGGAGCCGCGGATTTCGTTGATGGCTTCGGTGGCTTTGGCTTCGTCGAGGCCGGCGTCCTTGAGGAGTTTGCCGGCCGGGGAATCGCCCTTGAGGGAGCCGAGGAGGAAGTGTTCGACGGACATGAAGTCGTCGCCGAGGGCTTCGCGGGCGTCGTCGGCGGCGTCGAGGGTGGCGCGGAGGCCGATACTGAGCTGGGGCTGGGTGGAGGCGCCTTGGACGCGGGGTTCATTGTCGAGGGCGGCGGCGGTGGCGGCTTTGAGCTGGGGGATGTTGACGCCGGCTTTCTGGAGGATGGGCACGGTGATGCCGCCTTCCTGCTGGAGGAGGGCGAGCAGGACGTGGGCGGATTTGAGTTCGGGGTGCGAGGATTTGGAGGCGAGCCGCTGGGCGGATTGCAGGGCCTCCTGGAGTTTTTGGGTGATTTTATCGAGTGGCATGGATGCAAAGAATTGATTGGGTGATTGGATTTATCTATCAGAAGAGCGATGTGGGGGGTGGGATTTTTTTTGAAAGTTGGGGAGCTGGGGTTTTGCCCGGGGGGCTCCGGGGCCGAATGAATTCGGCGCTCCTTTTTTGCGTTCTGTTTTCGCAGGCTCACAACGGGTTTCGCTGGTTGGTTTTTCGGTTACCAGGGTGGTTTGGAACGGAGCGGAATTTTCCGGCGGAACAGGTTGTATTTCCCGTGACAGGCGGAATGTTTTGCAATGATTTTTCCTAACACTCGAGTCGACGGGTTGCGCCGCATGGAGGATTTCCTGCCGAAGGCAACGGTCTATGGGCGCGAACGGAATTTCGTGAGGCCGGGGCATCCGGCGGTTTCGCGGCTCTCGCCGCTGCTGAGGCACAGGCTGCTACTGGAGCGGGAAGTTGCCGATGCGGCGATCCGCAGGCATGGCTGCGGGCGGGTTGAAAAGTTTGTGCAGGAGGTTTATTGGCGACGGTATTGGAAAGCCTGGCTTTCGCTACGGCCGCAGGTGTGGCGCGAGGCGATCGCGTATCCCGAACCCCGCCGGGACACCGCTGAAGGCGCGCGCGCGCTCGATGTGGAGAGCGGAAAATCCGGCAATGCGGTTATTGACCGGTTTTCCCGCGAACTGGTGGCCACCGGATACCTGCACAACCATGCGCGGATGTGGTTCGCAGCCTGGTGGATCCACAGGGCGGGTTTGCCGTGGCAGTGGGGTGCGGCGTTTTTCATGAGCCATCTGTTGGATGGGGATCCGGCGTCGAATACGCTGTCGTGGCGCTGGGTGGCGGGATTGCAGACTCCGGGAAAAACGTATCTCGCCCGGCGCGGAAATCTGGAGAAATACCTGGATGAGGAAATTCTGGCCGAGGTGCGTGGATCGCTCGCGGAGTTTGAGAGTCCCACGCCCCGTCTGCCGGAATCGGTGCAAAAGCCGGAGATCACCCGCGCCTCGCTGGATCATGAGTCGGTGGAAGAATCGGCTCGCACCGGCATTTGGATTCACGAGGAGGACATGTCGCCGGAACGCTCGCCTTTGGTCCGCATTGCAGATCCCGCGGGAGTCTTGGTGACAGGCCACCCGGAGGGATGGGGGCGGCACGGTTTTCCGGAGCGGAAGATGCGGTGGATCGAGGGCGCGCTGGCGGACACCTCTGCGCGCACGGCGGAGTATTGGAGGTGCGCCGTGCTGTATGAAATGCCGACGGATCTGACGGCGCGGCTTGCGGACTGGGCGGCGGAAAGAGGGGTCGAACAAATCGTGACATTGCGACCGGAGCCGGGGCCGCTCGACGACTCATTGGACCAGACGAGGGTGGCCCTCGCGGAATCGGGCGTGCGGCTCGTCATGATGGACCGTCCGGAGGATCTGGAGCTCCGGCCATTGGCGAAGCGTGGTTTTTTCGCTTTTTGGAAGCAGTTGTCGCCATGATCGCCGGATACGCCATGGTAGAGGCGGACTGGAACGTGGAGGCAAATCAAAGCATGGATGAATATTTTTGAATAAATTCCGCTGGCGTCGCTCTGATTGGAGTGTATGGGTGCAATTCGCGCATCTCATCCGCGCCGAAACCAAATTAACCTCAACAAAAAACACTGAACCATGAAATTGATTCTGACCGCGATATTCGCCTCATTCGCCATCGCGCCAGTCGCGCTCGCCGATTGTGGAAAATGCAAAGACGGCAAAGACGACTGCGTGATCATTGCAGGCTGTAAGAAAGAATGCGACGACGAAGCTGTGCTCGCCGGTTGCAAGAAGGAGTGTGACGACGAAGCCGTCCTCGCCGGCTGCAAGAAAGAGTGCGATGACGAGGCTGTCCTCGCCGGCTGCAAGAAGGAGTGTGACGACGAAGCCGTCCTCGCCGGGTGCAAGAAAGAGTGCGATGACGAGGCTGTCCTCGCCGGCTGCAAGAAGGAGTGTGACGACGAAGCCGTGCTCTCCGGGTGCAAGAAAGAGTGCGATGACGAGGCTGTCCTCGCCGGTTGCAAAAAGGAGTGTGATGACGAGGCCGCTCTTGTCTGACACATTCTCCTCGTAAATTGATTCGAGAAACCACCGGTTAACGCCGGTGGTTTTTTTGTGGGGACGGGCTGGATGGTGGGGGGCCGGGCAGCCGGGTGGATTTGTCGTGGGAGGAATTCTTGGGCGGGAGGTGCTTGCCACTGGTGGGGGACAGGAGCCGGAGGCACCTGCCTACGGGAGCGAGGAGCCAGTGGCACTTGCTACATGGGACAAGCAACGGGCATCAGGCGGGGGATGATTTGTCGCGCCTGCGGGCTGCGGCCCATGCGAGGCCGGCGAGCGCCATGCCGATGAGCGGCCAGTCGCCTGCGAGGGCATAGAGGGAAAAGCCGGGCCGCAACGGGATGTCGAGTTCGGTGAGCAGGCTGCCGCGGGTGAAGTGCGAGCCGGACTCGTCGAGGATGCGCTGGTCGCTGCCATCATCCGGGTGGACTGTCGAGCCACGGGTGTCGATGGCGGCACTGACGCCGGTATTGGCGCTGCGCAGCATCGGGCGGCGCAGCTCGATGGCGCGGAAACGCGCGTTGGCGAAGTGTTGGGCGGCCGCGGCGCTTTCGTCGAACCAGCCGTCGTTGGTGACGTTGACAATCACCTGGGGACCGGGGCGGACGAATTTCCGTTTCAACCGGGGCACGGTGTCCTCGAAGCAGATGCTGGGGATCGCGCCGATGGTCCGGCCATGGGTTTCGATTTCGAGCGGTTCGAATGATTCACCGGCGGTGAAGCCGCCGGCGTAGGCGGCTCCGGATTGTTGTTCGTAGATTCGGCGCAGGATCGGGAAGGTATCGACCAATGGGATGTATTCGCCGAAGATCACGAGGTGATGTTTGCGGAACGTCTGGAGTTCGTCATCCGGATCCATGACGGCGAGCGAGTTCCAGACGCGCCCGTTTTCCTTCCAGGCCAGCGTCTCGTCGGGCAGGATTTCGGCTTCGAGTTCGTTGATGCCGTAGATCAGGTGGAACGGGCCGGACTCGCGGACGCGGCGGATGGTTTCGAGGTTCTCGTGCCAGGTGCCCCAGACGCCAGCATCGGTCATCAGGATCCGTCCGGTCAGCGCGGTCTCGGGCCACATCACCCAGTCGGGCCATTCGAGATCGATCCGGGTGCTTTCACCGGATTCGATGGCTGCGCGGAGGGTTTCCTCGTCGCGGGCGGCGATTTCGCGGAGCGCGGAGAGGGTTTCCTCCTCGTATGCCATGTGGACTTCGTGGGCCTCCCAGAGCACGTGGGCTGCGTCCTGGGGGATGTTGATCTGGACGAGCAGCGTTTTGAGGCGGATCGACTCGCGGTTGCCTTCGATGGCGGTGCGGACGATGCCGTAGCACATGGCGGCGGCGACCAGCATCACCGCGAAGGCGAAATCCCAGCGTGCCAGTCGGTGCCGGTCGAGCCCTTGGAGGAGCCGCCGCCCGGCGTGAAGCAGGACGGATTGGAAGAACACGAGGAGAAATGAAAGCCCGGCGACGCCGAAGATGTCGGCGGCCTGGGCGATGACGAGGGTTTCGTGAAACGCGATGCCGAGGCCGTTCCAGCCGAAGCCGGTGAACATCCAGCCGCGCAGCCATTCGAGGCCTGCCCAGACGGCGGCGAGCTGGAATGCGACGCACAGGCTGGCGGCGGCGGTGCCGGTGGGGCGGCCCCCGGCGTCCCGCTTGCGCCACGGGTTGCCCCAGGTGGCGGAGAAGGCTCCGAACGCCGCCCAGAACAGGGCCAGGTAGGCGGGCAGGATGATTGCCGCGACCCACGATACCGTGGCGAGCCAACTGACCTGGATGCCGAAACAGACGAATCCGGCGAGCCATCCCAGCGCGAAGCCCCTGAGACCGGCGCGGCGGGCGGGAAGCGACCACAGGGCGGCGAGCATTGGCAGCACGCAGATCCAGGCCAGCGCCACCATGTCGAATGGGGGGATGAGTGCGGCGGCCATCAGGCCGGTGGCCAACGCGCCAAGCCAGCGCGCCCATTTCATGTGGCGGTTCATCTGCAGAACCATCGCGATCCCGGCGACGCCGTCCAAGGCGAATTTGTCATTCTTCTGCGGCAATAAATATCTTCCTGGAAATAAACTGATGTGGTGGTGGAGTGATGGAATGAGGTGCATGTGGTTAAATGCAAAAAATATGCACAAATAAGTTGACTGCGTTATGGGTTTCCGGCACAACGCGCTTGCACCTGCATGATTATTGCATTTAAAGTCTCCGCGAGACGGCGTGGGACTGGTGCGGAAACCGAAAAGAGAAACATCGCACTGACACGAAATCATCATGAAATTCCGAACACACCAGAAGTTGGCCGCCATGTTAGGCGGATTATTCATCGCCGTTCCCGCCGCGAACGCCTCGATCACCGTGACGGGTGGCAGCGCGGACCTGAACTTTTATTACGAGAGCGCCGAGCAGCGCTGGGACGTCGTCCTGCGCGGAAAAGGAAGCACGGTGGCGTCCGGTCTGGACAATCCCTACGCGGGCTTCGACGGGATTGTCGGACTCGGAACGGATTTCGAATTCGACACGATTCAAATCAATGTGACGTCCCCAGCAATTCGGACGGTGAACGGCATCGACTATCTGCTGACCCCGGCCTCCGGCAGCGGCTTTCATGCGACGGGCAGCGACCCGGATTTGGGCATCCGGACGCGTCTGAGGGAGAATTTCGATCCCGGCAATGAGCCGAATGTGGATCAATTCGACAGCATGAGGCTGACGCTGGACTGGGCGGCATCGAGCGTGCCGGCGGGCGCGGAGTTCATCATGCTCCGATTCGATCCGGAGGGCGATCCGCTCACTCCACTTTACGACACGGCGAATTCCGACTTCAGCCACGACTGGGACAACTGGGGCCACACGCACTGGCACTGGGGCTTTTCCGAGGAGGGGGACTACTCGCTGGTGTTCGATGTGCAGGGCATCGGTGGTGAATACGGCGACACGCCGGTGACCAGCGGGGTGACGACCGTGAACTTCACGGTGGTTCCCGAGCCGGGCGCCGCTTTGTTGTCGGTTTCCGCCCTTGCGGCCCTCGCGTTCCGCCGCCGTCGCATCCGAATCCAACCATGACCGTAAAAAAGAATTTTCATTCCCTTGCCACTGTTGCCGCCGGGCGCGCCTCGCGCCCGGCGGTGACTTTGCTGTACGCGCGCGGGTTCACGCTGGTGGAGCTGCTGGTGACGGTGGTGATCGTGGCGGTGCTGGCGGGATTGGGCGCTTCGGTGTATCAGGGCGCGAGGGTGGCGGCGGATCGCGCGAAGTGCGCGTCGAACATGCGGCAATTGGGCGTGGGGATCATCTCATACGCGCAGGAGAACAACGGGCGGATGCCGGCGACGCAGCATCTGCGCTCGCATGGCTCGACGGATTCGTGGGTGTTCGCGATGAAGGATTTCTTCGGCGGGGACATCGACGAGATTCGCATCAGCCCGGCGGACCCGATCGGCCCGCAGCGGGCGCAAAACAACGCGTCGAGCTACATCATGAACGACTTTCTCGATGGCGCGCGGGAGGGAACCGATGAATACGGCAGGACGCGTGAAACGAACAACACGCTGAACACCATTCGGGACCCGTCGCGGACGATGATGCTGTTCATCATCTCGGACCAGAAGGGACCGGGGAGCGGCAACGATCACATCCACGGATCGGGGTGGATGTCGTGGAACCGGGTGCTGGCGGACATCCAGCCGGACCGCCACCGGCGCGGTGATGCGAACGCGAACCACACGCGCGGAGACGCGAACTACCTGTATGTGGACGGACGGGTGGAGAACATCGACGCCGCCGAGGTGAAACGGCGCGTCGATTCCGGAATCAACATCGCAGAACCCCCGAAATGACATTCCGAATTCACGCGATCCTGCCGTTTTTCCTCACCGCCCTCTGCCAGCCGGTTTGCGCTCAGCGCCAGTTCCTGGACGAGGGTCATCTGGACGTCAACTGGGTGTTGGACGACGGTGTGCTTTTCGCGGAATACCTGGATGATGAGGAAAGCTTCCCGCCCCTGCGGGTTGGATTGAACGACGCGGTGATGTTGGCCCGGGACGGATCGTTCGCGGACGGGGAGGGATCGCGGGCGGCGCGGCTTCCCAATCCCGTATGGGACGTGCTGGGTGTGGATGCGGGTGATCCGATATGGTTGTTTCCGGACGACAATTTCGGGGATCCGATTCTGGAACCCGGATTCGCCACAGATGGCGTGCCGTTCGGCTCGCCGGATGAATTCCGGATCGATCTGGATGACGTGGTCTTCCACGGCGAGGGAGAAGGGTTCGTGACATTGTACACGAACATCAACACGCCCTATATGGCGACATCGGACGGCATCGACGGGGACGATTTTTATGTGCTCGGGCGCGGTGACCACCAGCACATGTGGTGGGCTTTCACGGCTCCGGGCATTTACGAGATTCATCTGACCGGGAGTTTCGAGAATGATGGAGAACCGGTGTCGAGCGAGCCGCAGCGCTTGATTGTCGCGGTGGCGGCATCGCCGATGGATTTGTGGCTGTTGGAAAACGGGGTGGAGCCGTCGCAATTGGGAGACAAGGACAGCCCGGCGGGGGACGGGGTGCCGAATTTGCTGAAATACGCGCTCGGGCTGCCGCCGCTGGAGCGGGTGGAGGGCGCGCTGGTGGAGGCGGCGTTAGTGGAGCACGACGCGGAGAATTTCCTGGTCCTTGACCTGCCGCTGAATCCGCAGGCGGAGGGGATTGCGGTGCGGGTGGAGACGAGTGCGGATTTGGTGAACTGGGAGGCGGGGGCAGGTCATACGGTGGTGCTGGAGCATTCGGCGGAGCGGATTCATGTGCGGGATGCGGTGGCGGTTGGCGACGCGGGGCGGCGGTTCATCCGGTTGGCGGTGGAGCGCGATGACAGCGAGTGACGCGCGGCGGCCATTGCCGATGTTTCCCGCGGCGCTGGTGCTGGCGTTTGTGGGCGGGGCGGCGGCGCTGGCGCATCAGCTTTTGTGGACGCGGCGGCTGATTGATTTGCTGGGGGCAAGCCATGAGGCTTCGGCGCGGGTGTTCGGGGTGTTTTTTCTTGGATTGGCGCTGGGGTCGATGGTCGCGGGGGTGATGATGGGGAAGGTTGGAGCAGGAGGCTCGGGCCATGGGGGCTTGACTGATGAAACCGGAGCCGGAGGCACCGGCTACGGGACCAGAGCCGGAGGCTCTGGCTACGGGGGGAATCCTTGGTGGTTGTTGGCGGGGATGGAGTTGGCGATCGGGTTGCTGGCGGTGCCGATCGCGGTGTTGCCGTGGTGGACGGGGTGGCTGTGGCCGGCGCTGGGGCCGGAGGGGCTGGTTGGAGCGACCGGTGGCTGGGTGAAGCTGGCGGTGTCGCTGGTGTGTGTGTTGCCGCCTTCGTTCTGCATGGGGTTTTTCGTGCCGGTGGTGGTGCGGGAGCTGGCGCGGGAACATGGCGGCGATGCGGGCGGGCGGATGTTGGCATTGTATGCGGCGAACACATTGGGCGGAGTGGCACGATGGGGATGTCGAGGATCGGCACCGCGGCGCCGCGTG
>SLAV01000046.1 GCA_007126655.1 Haloferula sp.
CAACGAGCCGGCCGGACCGGGAATGGCCCGCATTTTCCTCAGCCTCGGCAAGACCCACGGCATCCTGCCCAAGGACATCGTGGGCATGATGTACCGCGAGGCGGAAATCCCCGACGGCAGATTGGGACGCATCAGCCTGTTCCCGCGCCACACGCTGGTGGACGTGCCGGGCGAGCACGCCGACGGGGCGATCCGAGCGCTGCGCGACTCACGCCTCCGCGGCCGCCCGTTCCGCATCGATCACGACCGGGGGTGACCAGGGGATACGTGCCTCCGTGCGGTGCATCCGGCTTATCGCGGATTTCGATTCATTCCGCGTTTCCTCCGTTTCGCCGGGTTTCGGTTGGATACACGGTGGGACGGGCGTAGGTAATGGCAGCCTGTCACACGCACACAACCCCAGTCACGATCCATGAAAACCCGCATCCTCGCCCTGTTGGGAATGACCACGCTCGCCACCACCGCCATCGCCGGAGACGCCGGAGACGACCGCACCGAATGGTTTCGGGAAGCCCGTTTCGGCATGTTCATTCATTGGGGCGTTTACGCCGTGCCCGCCGGCGAGTGGGAGGGCGAGACGATCCGCGGCATCGGGGAATGGATCATGAGGTTCCGCCGGATTCCGGTGGAAACCTACAAGGCTTTCGCCCCGGATTTCACCGCCGAAAACTACGATCCGGAATTCTGGGCCGGGCTGGCCCACCAGGCGGGCATGAGATACGTCGTCATCACCGCCAAACACCACGACGGTTTCGCATTGTATGACTCCGAAGTGACCGACTGGGATGTGATGGCCTCCGGCGCGGGGCGCGACCTGCTCGCCCCGCTGGCCGATGCCGTGCGCGAACGCGGGATGAAATTCGGCACCTATTACTCGCAATCGCAGGATTGGATCCACCCCGGCGGAGCCGTCCTCGGCAACCGGGAGAACATCTGGGACGACGCGCAAAAGGGCGACTACGACGCATATCTGCGCGACATCGCCCTGCCGCAGGTCCGCGAGATCATCGACCGCTACGACCCGGCCGTGATCTGGTGGGACACTCCTCAGGACATGACGCCGGAACGCGTCGCCCCGTTCGCCGAGCTGCTCGACGAGCATCCGCACATCATCAGCAACAACCGGCTGGGCGACGGCTTCGAGGGCGACACCATGACGCCCGAGCAGCACATTCCGCCGCGCGGCTATCCAGGACAGATGTTCGAGGTGTGCATGACCATGAACGACACCTGGGGATACAAGAAGAACGATCAGAATTGGAAAAGCACGCAGCGGCTCATCCGCATGCTATCCGACATCGCCAGCAAGGGCGGCAATTTCCTTCTCAACATCGGCCCCCGCGCGGACGGGACCATTCCGCAGGAAAGCATCGACCGCCTCAAGGCCATGGGCCGGTGGATGGATGTGAACAGCGAGGCGATCCACGCCACCGAGGCCAGCCCGTTCCCGCGCCGCCTGTCGTGGGGGCGCGTGACCCGCAAGGCAGCGGAAGACGGCGGCACCACACTGTATCTCCACGTCTGGGACTGGCCCGCGGACGGCCGGATCCTGCTGCCCACGCTGGAGGAGCTGCCGGAGGGCGGCCACCTGCTTGCCGATGGCGCGGAAGTCCGCGCGGAGCGCATGGAGGACGGCGTGGTCGTCCACCTTCCCGGTGACGCCCGCGATCCCGACGTCACGGTGGCGCGGCTTGATTTCCCGGCGCAGCTCACCATCACCCAAAGCCCCTACGCCACGCCGAATGACGACGGTTCGATGGTCCTCCTCGCACAGGATGCCGATCCATTCGGCTCCGTCGGGGGCAACATCCGCGTCGAAGGAAGCGGGGACGACGCGTATCTCACCGACTGGCGCAACTTCCGTTACCGGTTGGAATACCGGGTGAAAGCCGGCCGCGCCGGCACCTGGAGCGTGGAGGCCGAGGTTGCCGCGCCGGAAGCCACGGGCATCCGGCTTGGCGTCGGGGAGACGGTCGTTCCGGCGGACATCCCGCCCACCGGTCCGGGCACCACCTGGCGGAGGCTGCCGCTTGGCGAAATCGAACTGCCGGAGGAAGAGACCGTCATCGAAATCACCGCCAATGAGGAAGACTGGCAGCCGCTGGAAGTGCGGCGGGTATTTCTCGAGCCGGTGGACGAGTGAGTCCCGTAGCCGGAGCCTCCGGCTCCTCGCTTCCGCGGGGGGCGGCAGTGCAAAGGAGGCACGGCACTCCTGCCGTGCGGGAGAATGGATGGTGAATGGCGAAGCCGCTTGGCGTCTCTCTCATTCGCATCCCATTCTCATCCACCACATGAGTGTGGTGGCTCCCCATTGCATGTCATCGCAATGATTCAATCCGCTGGTTTTTTTCCCGCGCGCCACGGATTGTGATGGGCGGCGTGGTGCGGGGGGCGGTAGGGTCCGCGCACATGCCCGCTCCGAAAATCCGATTCACATCCGCCACCATCACCGGCCTGGTCCTCGCCAAGGTCGGCCACCCGCAACGCGACGAGCCGCTGCAAACCTCCAAGGAGGTCTTCACCGTCGATGACGCCGACCAGGAAGTGCTCGGCGCCTTGTTCATGAAGCCGTTCCGCAACCTCGGCCGCCACCGCTTCCAGCACCATGCCTCGCTCTCACAGCACGAAATGCACCAGGCGTGCAGGGACGTCTTCTCCGACGCGGGCAACCTGCTGGCGCGCGGCCAGGCCATCGCGGCGCGGCTCTACGCGAAGTCGAACCACCCGAACATCAAGTCCGGCGACCTCTGCATCGCGCTGATGGACGGCATCGAAGTCGATGGCGAAAGCCGCCGCGCGTTGTGCCTGCTCAAATCCGAGAGCGTTGTCCCGTTCCTGAGCATCTCGACCGAGGACGGCGACCTGAAGCTATCCACCGAGCACGGCATCAACCCCGAGAAAATCGACAAGGGCGCGCTGATCCTCGACCACCACGCGGAAAAAGGACACCACGTCCTGCTCTTCGACCGCTCCGGAGCGGATTCGCGCTTCTGGGTGCGCGATTTCCTTGCGGTGACTCCGGTGGCCGACGCCGCGGCTCTGACGAAAAAATACGCCGATCTCGCCGTCTCCGTCGCGCGCGACACCGGCAAATCCACCGCCCGCCCGCCCATCGGTGATGGCGGGGCGGGGGACGACCCGGCGGGTGCGGAGGAGCCGCCGCCGTGGGAATCCTGCTCGGCCGCGCGCGAGGCGATTTCGTATTTCGAGGGCAGGGACAAGTTCGACCTCGGCGAGTTCGAGCGCGAGGTGCTCCGGACGCCCGAGGCCGGCCAGCGCTTCGCCGCCCGCCGCGCCGCCATCGAAGAGGAAACCGGCGCGCCGCTCCCGCGGGAATTCGAGATATCCCCGAAGGACGTGGACAAGGCGAAGCGCAGGATTGGCGCCGTGATCAAGCTCGACACCGGCGTCGAACTCCACATCAAGGCCGCCTTCGCCGACCAGCCGGAACCGTGCATCGAGCGCGGTTTCGACGAAGAGCGGGGCATGAAATACATGAAGGTCTTCTTCAATTCCGACCTCACCGTCTGAGCGTCGGGATATTACCGGTTCCCGAAAGAATTCCGCTTCGCCGCCGTATCCATTTGGGTATGAAAGCGCTGCCAGTGATACTGTGTGCGATTGCAGTTGCCGGTTGCGCCCAGCAGCGGGTGGTGCATTCGCTACAGGACGCGGCGGTGGTCGAGGGAATGGAGTATGCCGCGGAAATGGAGGCGCAATCGCCGTTCGACACGGTCGAGATGAGCTGGAGCGAGGCGGTCGAGCAGATGGAGTTGCGCAACCGGACCTACATTGCCGCGCGTCAGGAGCACGAGCGGCTCGGTATGGAAACCGCCGAGATCGGCGAAATCACCAGCGAGGTCCGCAGGTCGGTGACCTCATCGGTCGGAGGCGCACTGAGTCCCGGCGCGTTCATCAATTCCGTGCTCGACCCGGCCAACCAATTGCCGAAACAGCTGTCCTCGCTCGCCGGACTCAAGGACATTTCGCACAACGTCGGGCAGAACGCGTGGCAGGGCGCGGCGGACTCCGTGGACGCCGAGCTGGTGATGCGGCGCGAACTGGTCAAACTCCACCGCCTGCTGCGCACCGGTGAGCTGCTCGACCGGGAAATCGCATTGCTCGAAGACCGCGCGTCATCCGGCGACGACGCGGATCCCGAACTTGCGGAGGCCATCAATGGCTGGCGAAACGAATTGCAATCCGCACGCGCCGCGTGGCTCGCGGAGGTGCGCGATTTCTTCGATGCCGAGTATCACGACGTGCGGTTCATCCGCGATGATGCCGGGCTGCGGGACTATCGCGATGTCGATCAGCCCGACCTGGCCGACTGGGAGCGCTGGTGCCGGCTCACGCGGTCGAAGGAACTGGTCCACGCGTTGGCTGAATCGCACGCCGAGAGCCAGCCCGCCGTGCCCGGAAGCACCGTGGTCACCAACCGCCTCCAGAACCTGGTGAACCGGGACGACGGCGAGCCGGAGACGTCCCCGGCGATCCGCGACTCCGGGGCGGTGCGCAGCGAGGTGCGCAAGCTGGTGAAAAGCTGGCGCAACATGAAGGAAACCCAGCAACAGGCCGCGCGGCTCGAATCCGCATTCGACGAGGGCGGGGAAATCACCACTCCCGCCGATGTGAACCAGCGCCGCCGGATCCACCAACTCCGCAAGGCGGAGGTCGAAAATACCGCTGTAATCTGGATGATGGACGAGGCATGCTGGGAATAAAAAATGAGCAGCTGTCGAATCGATTCACATTATTGAAAATCCGCGCCCATTCACGTCCATCCGCGGTTCGGTTTCTTTTTCCAGGATGACCCGTCATGGCGTGGCGGGCAGCCTGCGGTTTTCAGGATGGATTTTCCTCCGGTGCCGCGAGCGGCGGTGTGTCGGGCCGGTAGCCATGGAATACGACGTGGAGCACGGGAACCAGGATGAGCGTGAGCAGGGTGGCGAAGAGCAGCCCGGCCATCACCGTCACGGCCATCGCCGCGAAAAACGCGTCGAACAGCAGGGGAATGAGACCCAGCACGGTCGTGAGCGCGGCCATCGAGACCGGGCGCATGCGGCTGACGGACGCGTCGGTCACGGCCTGCCAGGGGGGCGTGCCGTCACGGATCAGCAGGCGGATTTCATCGGCGAGCACAATGCTGTTCTTGATCAGCATGCCGGAGAGGCTGAGCGCGCCGAGCAGCGCCATGAATCCGAATGCCTGCCCGGAGACCAGCAACCCGGAGACGATCCCCACCAGTGCGAACGGCACAGTCAGCCAGATGATGAGCGTGGTCTTGAGCGAATTGAAAAGGGTGAGGACGATCAACACCATCATCATCAGGAAGAACGGCAGGGTGTGGGCGAGTGCGGCGCGGGCGTTGGCCGAATCCTCGTGTTCTCCGCCCCACTCCATGGAGTAGCCCGGCGGCAGCGGGATCGCCTCGATGTCCGCGCGGACGCGGTCGAACAGCATGCTCGGCAGGCCTTCCATGGGATCGGCGTGCACGGTGATCGTGTTCTCGCGATTGCGGCGTTTGAGAATCGGATCCTCGGCCTCGACGGTGAAATCCGACACCACCTGGCGGATCGGCACGAAGCGGCCGGTCGCCGAACTGAAGACCTGCACGTCGCGGATGGCGTCGGGATCGGCCCGTTCGTGATGCGGGCTGCGCAGCAGGATCGGAATCAATTCGTCCCGCTCCCGGAAGATGCCGATCCGGCGTCCGTTGAAGGTGGCTTCGAGCGATTGCGCGAGATCGGTGCGGGTGACGCTGGCGCGGCGTGCCTCGGCTTCGAGGAATTGCGGTCGCAGGACGTGGACTTGCTCCCGGCAGTCGATGCGCACGCCCTTGGCTCCGCCGTCCCGGCGGAGGACGTCCATGGCCCCGGTGGCGAGACCGCGGAGCACGTCGTGGTCCGGCCCGGAGAACCGCGCCTGGATGCGGCCGCCATCACCCGGGCCCAGCAGGAACCGGCGGGTGATGATCTGGTGGTCGGGGAAACGCGCGTTCAGGTGGTTCTGGATCTGATCGAGCAGACCGTCGATGCTGCGGTGGTCGTCCACATCCACCAGCATCTGGGCGTATCCGGGATCCGGTTGTTCGGGGGCATACGTGAGCAGGAAGCGGGGGGCGCCGCGACCGGCCACCGTGGTGATCCGGCCGATGCCATCGAGCGATGCCACGAAGCGCTCCATTTCGGCCAGCTTTTCCAACGACTGATCGAGGCGGGTGCCGGGCGACGACCAGACATCGACCATGAACTGGCGGCGCGTCGAATCGGGAAAGAAACTCTGGTCCACAAAGCGGAAGCCGAAAATCGACAAGCCGAGCAGCAGCAGCATCAGCGCGAGTGTGTGGACCCGGCGGTGCATGCCGAGGGAGAGGAGATATCGGTAACCGGTGAACAGGAAACCGCCATACGGATCCCTCCCGGCACCCTCCGCGCCGTCGCCCGGGCCGGCCTTCAGGAAAAGAAAACCGAGGAGCGGCGTGATGGTGACCGCCGTGATCCAACTGAGGCCGAGCGAGACCAACAGCACCGTGAAAAGCGAGTGGCAGTATTCTCCGGTGCGGTCGTTGGAAAGACCGATGGCTCCGAAGGCGAGGATCGCAATGGCCGTCGATCCAAGGAGCGGCACGGCCGTCCGCCGCACGATTTCCCTGGCCGCTTGAAGACGGTCCACGCCACGGCGGATCGACACCAACATGCCCTCGGTGATCACGATGGCATTGTCCACCAGCATGCCGAGGGCGATGATGAGCGCGCCGAGCGAGATGCGTTCGAGCGCGACGTCGAGGAAATCCATCATCACCATGGTGCCGCAAATGGTGATGAAGAGCACCGCACCGATGATCATCCCGCTGCGCAGTCCCATGAACACCAGCAGCACCGCGAACACGATGCCGACCGCCTGGGCCAGACTGGTGACAAAGCCGCGGATCGCCTCGGAGACGTTGTCGGCCTGGAAGGCGACCGGGTGCAGCTCCACGCCGAGGGGGATCATCGGCATCAGCTCGTCGAGCCGCCGTTCGACGGCTTCGCCCATGCGGACCACATTGCCGCCGCTGACGGTCGAGAGCGCGAGGCCGACGGCCGGGCTACCGTCGTGCCGCATCACGGTGTCTGGCGGGTCGAGGTAGTCGCGGGTGATGGTGGCGATGTCGCGCAGATGGATCAGCGGGGTTTCACCCTCGGGTCCGCTGCCGGCATGGCGGATGATGATGTCGCCGAGCGAGGCCACGCTCGCGGAGGAGCCGGTGGGGTCGATGGTGACGCGCAGCGGCCCGGCATCGGCGATTCCCGAGAAGCGGACGAGGTTCTGCTCGCCCAGGGCGGCGGCGATCTCACGCGGCTGGATGCCGAGTTGGGAGACGGTGTTGCGCGCCATTTCGACATAGATGACCTCCTGCTGGTTGGCGAAAATCTCGACTTTCCCGACGTCGTCCACCACGACGAGGTTGCGGCGCAGCATTTTCGCGACCTCGTGAAGTTCCGCCTGCCGGTATTCCGGGCCGGTGATGGCGTAGAAGACGCCGAACACGTCGCCAAAATCATCGACCACCAGCGGTTCCGAGGCTCCCGGCGGCAGATGACGCCGGGCGTCGTGGATGCGGCGGCGCAGCTCGTCCCAGACCTGGGGCAGGGTGTCGCGGTCGTATTGATCCCTGATGCGCGCGGTGACCGTGCTGCGTCCGCGTTCGGAGCGCGAGGTCACCCGCTCCAACTGGCCCATCTGTTGGACGGCACGCTCGATCACGTCGGTGACTTCGTCGGCGACCTCCGCGGCGGACGCGCCCGGATAGGACGTGATGATGAGCGCGTCCTTGATGGTGAATTCCGGATCCTCCAGCCGCGACAAGCGGGTGTAGGAAAGGATGCCGCCGAGCACGATCAGGACCGTGAAGACCAAGGTGACGGTCTTGTTCCGGATGGCCAGTTCCGCGGGATTCATCTTCGGGGGGGGAGGTCAGTGTTGCAGGTGGTCCATCCTGCGGACGGGCGTGCCTTCGGCGAGGAAGCGGGCGCCGGAGGCCACGATTTCGTCCCCGTCGGCAAGCGGGTCCGCCACAATCATCGCGGCACCCCCCTGGATGGATCGGATTTCGACCTTGATCGGCGTCACCGTCATGCTTTCGGGATCGAGCCGCCACACGGTGGACGCGCCCTCGTGCGTCGTCATCGCCTCCACCGGCACCATGCGCACCGGCGGGCCGTCGTCATCGTCAGGGGCGGCGGTGGCGGCGGTGCGGCGCACGTACACGGTGCCGGTCATCCCGGGCAGGATATTGGTGTCCTGCGGCGGATCGAATCCGAAGGAAACGAGGAATGTCCGCGAGACCGGATTGGCGCGGCTGCTGAAGGTTTTCAAATCGAGTGGCAGCCGCCGGTCGCGCATGATCGAGAATTCGACCTCCGCCTCCAGCATGTTCCTGGCATCATCCACCGTCAGGCCGCGGCGGCCGAGCATCATGTCGCGCTCGGGGATGTGGATTTCGATTTCGAGCGCGGAGATGTCCTCGAGGATGGCGACTTGTTCCTGGGGCCGCACATTCTGCAGCTCGCGGGCGATGCGGTTCGAGATGCGCCCGTCGAAGGGTGCGGTGAGACGGGTTTCCTCGAGGGCGCGGGCGGCCCTGCGCAGGTTCGCATCGGCGGTTTCGAGTTCCTGGCGCGCGCGGTCCACCACCGCCGCGGCCACGGCCCCGCGCCGGTGCAGCGCCTCGTTGCGTTCGAAATGGGTTTTCGCAACGTCGTATGCGGCCTGAGCGCTGTCGCGCGCGGCGATGAAATCCGCCGTGTCCAACTGCCCGATCAGGTCGCCCTGGCTCACCAACTGGCCGTCGGTGATGGGAAACTCAACGAGCCGCCCGCCGACCTCGAACGAGAGGCGCGCCGTGCGCGCGGCGACGACTTCGCCGGGAAAACTGCGGAAGGAGAGTTCGGTGGTGTCCTGGATGGTGTGGAGGCGCACCGGGCGGGCCACTTCCGCGCGTTCCTCCTCGCGCCCGCAACCGGCCGCGAGCATGGACGCGGCACAGACGGCGGCGGCCCCGTGAATCCGCCATCGCCATGCCCGCCTGATTCCGGAAGGGGAGCGGCGGAGGGAGGCCGCGTCGCCGGTGCGGGAGACGCGGCCGCCACTCCTGCGGGTGGGAATCCCCCGCATGGAACATGCTGAATGTCGGATCATGGCGTGATTTCGATTCGGGATGGGTAATGCCGACGGGTTGCGTGGCAAGGTGTGCATTTTTGCTGACGGGAAATTTCTTCGGTCGCGGGCCGGGCGGTCATGGCGGTGGACGGCCAATGTCATTTCCAGCCGCCGCCGAGCGCGCGATAGGTGCGGACGACGGCGAGCAACCGGTTGCGGCGGGCGTCGGCGAGCTGGAGTTCGGCGGAGAACAGGCTGCGCTCGGCATCCAGCACTTCAAGGTAGCTGGATTCGCCGGCGACGAAACGGTCGTTGGCGACTTCCGAGACCTTGCGCAGGGCGTCTAGCAGGCGTTGCTGCTCGGTGATGATCTCGCCGGTTTTGACGTGGGCGTGGATGGCGTCGGCGGCTTCGAGAAAGGCGAGTTGCGCGGCGCGTTCGTGGGCCGCCCGCGCCTCGCCGGCGCGCGCGCGCGCCGC
>SLAV01000085.1 GCA_007126655.1 Haloferula sp.
CGTTCCAGACGGGGATGGAGGCGTGTTGTTCCCTGGGGGTGTTGTGCGGTTTGCTCATGGCGTTTGATGGTCGGAGAGGGATATTAGAACCAGAATGTCTGGTAGGTCCAGTTGCGCACCTTGTGCTGCGGCGTGAAGCACACTCCGGCGGCGCAGGTGCCGATCGCATGCAGGAGTATTTCGACAAATGGGAAGGACATGGGTTTTCCCGATGGGTGTCAGATTCCGAATTCGTCGTTGATGGCGGACGTGTGCTGGCCGATGGCGGGTGCTCCCGCGGGGGATTTGGCGATCGAGCCGTCGATGCGGATCGGGCAGCGCAGCGTTCGCAGGGGCGTGCCGCCGGGGCAGAGGATTTCCTGTTCCATTTCGAGGGCCCGGTAGCCGTCGGTCCGGCGCAGGCGCTCCCAGCTCATCACGTCGGCGCACCAGATGTCGGCCGGTTCCAGGATGGAAAGCCAGTCCGAGGTCGTCCGCGTGGCGAGGTGGTCCCGCAGCGCGGCCTTGATTTCGTCGCGCCGGTCGAACCAGGTGTCCGGGTCCTGATACTCGGCGAGGGCCGGGCATTCCAGCAGCTCTCCGAGCCTGACGGGCGAGCCCATGGCCAGCGCCAGGTGCCCGTCGGCGGTGGGATAGACGCCATAGGGAGCGCCAAGATAGGCATGGGCGTTGCAGACCGCGCTGCGGTGCGGAGGCTTGCCGCCGTCGTTGAGGTGCGTGGTGACGACCTCGAACTGAAGGTCGAGAATCGACTCCATGAGGCTGACTTCGACGCGCCCTCCCTCGCCGGTGATGCCGCGCCGGACGAGGCAGGCGAGGACGCCCTGGACGAGATGGGCGCTCGCGGTGAGATCGGCCACGGCGAGACCCATGGGCACCGGATCGGGGCCTTCATCGCCGCTCAACCACGCCAGGCCGGACATGCATTGCGCCAGAAGATCCTGCCCCGGCTTGCGGGCCCAAGGGCCTTTGGTGCCGTAGCCGGTGACCGATGCGTAAACCAGCCGCGGGTTGATCTCGCGCACCACGTCAGCGGCCAGGCCGAGTTTTTCCATGACCCCCGGCCGGAAATTCTCGATCAGGACATCCGCCTTCTCGATCAGGCGGCGGATTTTTTCCATGTCGCCGGCGTCTTTCAGGTCGGCCTGGTACCCCTGTTTGTTGCGGTTGATGGAGTGGAAGAGCGTGCTGTCCCCCTCGATCCCGAGGTTGGAAATGTAAAGCTGGCGGCAGATGTCGCCGGTGCCGGGGCGCTCGATCTTGATCACGCGCGCTCCAAGATCGGCAAGCCGCAACGCGGCCGCGGGGCCCGCGAGGAATTGCGAGAAATCGAGGACGATGAGGCCATCGAGTGGCAGGGGATGGGTGGGGTTTTCTGACATGGGTTTGTGGTGGATGCGCGGAATCAGCCCGCATCATGCCGCGACGTCTTTCAAAGGCGGTTCGGCAGAGGAGCGGAAATGTTTCATCCTGGATGCGGGTTGCTGAAATGACGGTAAAGGCGGTTGATTTCGGCTGCGGCGGAGTCCACGGACCGCGTTCCCGCGACCGCGGCGTGGGCCACCGGCGTCGCCGCGTCCTGGAATCCCATGTAGCCGGGGAATTGCGGGCGCAGCAGCGATTCGTCGAGTGTTTGCAGCGTGTCCCTGAAGAAACCGCCGGAGGCGGCATTGACCGCGTCGTCGGTCCATGCGGAGCGGTGGCCGGGCTGGCCGCCGGCTTGGAAGTAAATACCCGCCTGTGTCTCCGGCGCCGCGGTGAAAGCCGCGAAATCCATACAGGCCCGCGGGTGTTTCGTCCTGCTGGAAACCGCGAGGCCCGCGCCGCCGAGGGTGGAGCGCAGGCGCCTGCCACCGAGGGTCGCCAGTCCGCCCGCCTTGAGCGGGTGTTTCGCGTAGCGCGGGCGCGAGTAATTGGAATATCCGTATGCGAACGGGCAGTATGCCGCGCGGGGTTCCTCGCTTTGCGACATCCATTCGGCGGTGCGGATCGGATTCCGCCCGAGGCATTCCGGATCGCAGCGTTCGACGAGCTTCCGCAACTCGTCCAGCGCGGCGGCGAGCACATCATCCGGTGCGACGCCGTCCGGCCCGAACGGCTCGTCGCGGAGCGCAGCGCAGAACATGTAGCTGTGCATTAGCATGTCGATGGGAAACGCGGAAACCGTGACGAAGCCGCGGTCCGCAAGCTCGAGCACTTCCTCCCAGGTCGCGGGTATCGACAGCCCGTGCCTTTCCATCAGATCCGGGCGCCAGGTGGCGATGGGGGCGGCGGCGTCCGTGGCCAGCGTCCATTGGCGTCCGTTGAATCGATAACTGGCGTGCGACCTGCCGACCGAATGCGCCTCCTGATCGGCAAGAAACCCGGCGGAAAGCCAGTCCTCGCATGGCAGCAGCAGGCCCTCCGTCGCCGCCAGCGCCGTGTGCGGGTGGTCCATGACGATCAGGTCGAAGGACTCCGCGAGTTGCTTGAGCGACGCATCGGCAAAGGCCTGCAGCGAGCGCTTTTCCCAGATGATCGAGCATTCCGGATGCAGTTCCTCGAATCGCTGGGCGCAGGCGACGATGGATACGAAGCCGCGCGTATGGTTCCAGGCGATGCCTTTCAGGACGGTCATGGATTCAGAGGAATTTCGCGGGATTCACGCCGCTGAGGCGGTCGGATTCATAGGCCGCCTCGACACAGGCCATCGTGCGGATGACGTCCTCCACATCGGCGTCCATGCGGTCGAGCGAGCCTTCCTTGTGGCACTGCACCTGGGCCATGGAGCCGATGAAGGCTTCCGGAAACCAGGAGCCCTCGAGCGGCACCGGAGTCCACGGACCCGGGTTTCCCTCGTCATCGAGCAGGCAGTATTCGAAGAGGTCGCCGACGCCGTGCGGATAGTTCATCAACAGGCCGACGCGCGCCTTGATCGCGCCGCGGGTGCCCTCCCACTTGAGGTAGCTTTCCTGGTGGGTCGCGCCGAAGCGGTGCATGTGGTTGGTGGTGATGGTGGCGCGCAGGGGATCGGGGTAATCCATCAGGATCGCGCTCGACACGGATGCCAGGTCGGGGTGAAGCGGGTGGGAAACCGTGCGGGCGTGGATCCCACGGGGTTCCCCGAGGAACGACCTGACCAGATCGACGTAGTGGACGCTGTGATAGACGATCTCCATGCGTGGCAGGCCGTTGAGGAAAGGGAAGAGGTGCCACGGAGTCATGGTGTTGAGGCGCATCTCCACGTCCACCAGGTCGCCGATCCGTCCGTCGTCGATCAGTGATCGGGCGGCCATCACGAAGGGCGCGAAGCGCAACTGGCAGTTGATCGCCGCGTGCAGGCCGCGCCGCCTGCAGACCGAGAGCACCTCGCGGGCCTGTGCGATGTCCTCGCCCATCGGTTTCTGGATCAGGACGTGCGCCCCGCGGGGCAGGCGGCGCAGGGCCTGGGCGAACATGGAGGCGGGCAGTGCGAGATCGAACACGACATCGCCGGGACTGGCGGCGATCGCGGCGTCGAGATCGTCGAACACCCGGCTGATGCCGTATTCCTCCGCGAGCGCGTCGGCTCGCGACCGGGTGCGGTTGTAGAGGCCCCAAACCGGGAAGCCGGCCATGCGGTATGCGGGCAGGTGCGCGTCTTTCACGATCCCGCCCGTCCCGATCACCAGGATCGGAAAGGGCTTGTCCGGCAGGCGGGGACGGTAGCCGGGCGGATGGGAAATCACTTCGGACATCGGCTGCTTAAATTTCATTGGCAAAATGATTTTTTGTGTATGAAAGTCAAGTGTGAAAGCCGCACGGGTTCAAACGAATGGGAATTCTCCGGATTATGCCGTCCCCGCTCTTGAAAAAGGCCTCGACATCCTGGAGGCGCTCGCGGCGTCGCCGGTGCCACTTTCGCTGGCGGAACTGGCGCGCGACCTGAACCGTGGCAGCGCGCAGATCTTCCGCATGCTCGTCTGCCTGGAGCGCCGCGCCTACCTGCGGCGCGACGTGGTTTCCGGCAAGTATGCCCCGACGCTCCGGCTGTATGAACTGGCGCACGCCCATTCCCCGATCGGGACGCTTCTGGAAGTGGCCCGCGAACCGATGCGCGCGCTGACCCTCAAGCTGCGTGAAAGCTGCCACCTCGGCGTGATCGAGCGCGGCAGGCTGCTGGTCGTCGCCCGCGAGGACAGCCCGGAAAGCGTGCGCCTTTCGATCGAAGTGGGCGGCAGCTTCGATCCGCGCAAGACCGCCTCGGGACGGCTTCTCACATCGCACGAGGAATCCACCATGACCGCGCGCGACGAAACGATCGAGGGCGTGGACGACGCGGTGGTGAGGATCGGCTCGCCGGACGGCGTGGTCCACGCGGCACTTGCCGTGTCCTGGCTGCGCAGCCACAGGCGGGCGAAAAAGCCCGTCACCGTTCTCGCCGCCCTGAAACAGGCCGCGGCCGCCATCCATCAACAACTGGGCATCAAAAAATGAGTCGTGGTCGGGAAGCTTGAGGTGCTCAACCCACGCGACGAATGCGTTATGGCCTGTGAACACCTGCTTTTGGTGAACAGGCGCGGGAATCACGCATCCTGATCGCGCGCGTCCCGTACCGCTGTCCGTCCGCTTGCCTGGGTTCAGGGGATGATTTCCGTGACGGTCACGTCGTCGATATACCAGCCCATGAAATCCGCTTGGGCACCACCGATGCCGCTGAGGATCCATTCGATGCGGATTGGCGCGCCGACCGGCAGCGCGTGCGGGCCGCTGGCTTCCCACGGCGCCGCCTCGAGATCCGGATCCTCGATCACGAGCGGGAAGTCACCGTCGATGATTTCATCGCCGGTTGCGGCATCATAGATCCGCACCACCGCCGAATCGTTCAAATCGACATCGATGGCCTGGGCAAACGTCAGCTCGGCGGCGGCCACTTCCGTGAGGTCGATCTCGGGCGAAATCAGCCGGCTGTTGACGGTGGGGTCGGCATAGAAGCCCGGATCGCCCGCGCCATCGTCGTAGGCACCCAGATTGGTGCCCCATGCCCTGCCGGCCCCGGGTTCGGCGTCGTTGCCGGCATTCACGGTTCCACCAAAGCCACTGGAATCCGGCGTGCCCCATTCCCAGGCGGTGCCTTCGTCGGCGCTGGTGGTGAAGCCGCCGTCGTCCTCCTCGAAGTTCGCCTCCAGAAGGGGCGGTGGCGGCGGCGCGTCGGTTTCCCGCATGGCGAAGAAGCGGTGCGGATCCGTCGAGGGCACGGCGGTGAGCGTAGTGGTGGACCCCGCGGAGGGGATCTCCTCGTAAACCATCCCGCCGGCCTCATATACCGGCCAGTCGGCGATCGGTGTGCTGAGATCCACACTGCTCAGCAGGTCGTAAACCTTGCCATCCTGGCTGTCCCACTCGAAGTCGAAGTCGTCCCCGTTGGGCGAGATCCGCAGGGCGAACGGCGGGACCGGAACGTCCGCCGTGATCTCGAATTGGTCAATTACCGCACCACGTCCGGTGATATTGCTGTAAATGCCGATGTAATTTTCGTCCGTTCCGCTCCAGGTGAACGTCCCGGTGCCCATTTGCTCATCGCCGAAGGTAATCACATAGTTCACGGGTGAACCGGCATCAAAACTGGAAAACGAAAAATCCACCCTCAGGGTTTTCGGCAGTTCATCGCGGTCGCCCGATCCGGTGTTGTTGATGACCAGGGTCCCGCTTTCGTAGGCTTCGATTGCGGTTCTCCCGTTGTTATTGTTCCGTGTCGAGTCGATGAAGCCGACGAACAAATCGGTGTAGTCAATGTTGGCGGGATTGTTGTGGCTCCAACCCTCGGCATCCTCCTCCGACATGCCGACGGCGATTCCCACATGACGCGCCACACCACCCGTGTTGTTGTATTCCTCGATGTCGATGGTCACACTGAATCCACCGGCTTCCGCAATGGCGGGATCAACGAAATTGTGATCCAGATAGGACATGGCCCATCCACCACGCGCGCCGTCGTCACCGCCGACAAGCTGATTTTCAATCACTTCCATCCCGCCACCCGAACTCATCTGGACCCAATCCAACGCTCCGAATATCCCGGACTTGCCGTCGGTCGATTCATTGAGGTCTTCGCTGTCCGGACGGTCGAAGGTGTCCGTGAAGAGCGGGGTTGCGTGGAGTGAAGCACCAAGCCCGAGGGCAGTGGCACCGACAAAGGCCTTGAGGAGATTTCGGGACATCATGATTGATTTCTGGTGTGGGTTGGAAGTACGGTTCCGCAGAGACGCATGCTCACGCGATGGGGCTCTGCGGAATGATGGGGGTGGATGGGGATTTGCCAAGTGACGAGTTCGGGAACTTGTGGTGGAAAATCACCTCCGGCGGCGCAACGTGGCGAGCGCGCCGAGCAGGACCAGCGAAAGCGCGGTGGGCTCGGGAATGGGCGTGATCGCGAAATTGTCCATGACTCCCTGGTTGTTACTCAGGTTGTTGTAAACGCCGATGTAGTTTTCGTCGGTGCCGCTCCAGTTGAAGGATCCGGTACCCATCTCGTCGCCACCGAAGGTCACCACGTAATCCACGGGAGAACCGGCATCGAAACTGGAAAAAAGAAAATCCACCTGAAGGGTCTTGGGCAGTGTTCCCGGGCCGCCGGCACCTGTATTGTCGATGACCATGTCGCTGCTTTCGAAGACCTGGATCGCACTTTGGTTGCCGCGGTAGCCGGCAAACAAATCCACATAGTCGAGATTGTTGGGATTGTTGTGGGACCATCCCGCGGCATCCGTTTCCGACATGCCCATGGCGATCCCCATGTGGCGGGTCGCACCCGAGGTGGCGTAGTTCACCAAGTCGATGGTGATATTGAAGCCACCGGCATCGGTAATGGCAGAATCAACGAAATTGTGGTCCAGGTAGGACATCGACCACCCGCCACCTGCCAAATCGTCACCGCCTCTGAGCTGGTTGTTGTCAATTTCCATACTTCCGACGGAACCCAGCTGGATCCAATCCAGCGCTCCGAGTGTTCCGGACTTGCCGTCGGTGGAGGCATTCAGGTCGCCGCTGTTCGGGCGGTTGAAATTGTCCGCGAAAAGCACGGCGGCCTGGGCTTGCGCGCAAAGTCCGAGACCGGCGATGCCGACGAAGGTTTTGATGAGATTGTGGGATTGTTTGGTCATTTTTCTGGGGGTTGGTGATGTTGATTTACGTCCAATTGATGCAGTGAGATCGTGCTGGACGAATTGGGCGAATTATTTCGGGCCGCGCCGACTCATGACGTCATCAGAAAAAAAAGCGAGCAAATTCTGCGGCGAAACATTACCCCGTTGGGGTGATGTGGTTTGTGTGAAGCCGGTTGACGTCGTCCTCGACGCCAGCACCTTTTCATGAACTTCTCAAGCCGACAGGCCACTAGCTGCACCCCTGGCTGGTGCCGCATTGGGTGCAGACGCCGCAGGCACCGGCACGGATCACCTTGTCGCTGCCGCAGTGTGAGCAGAGGATGCCCATGTAGGCGGTGCCGAGGGCACGGCGGACGCGATCGACCGGTCGTGCGGGAGGCTGGGCGGCGGCGGGTTCGTCATCATCGACGCGGAGTTCCGGGACCGGCCGGTTCACGGCGGCGCGCTCCATTTCACTGATTTCGGGGATCGGGAGGTCGGGTTGCAGGGATTCGGGCGCGGTGGCGGCGCGGTAGCCGTCGATGAACTGGCAGCCGAGCCAGCGGAACACATAGTCCGTGATGCTGAAGGCGGTGCGGATGTCGGGGTTCCGGGTGTAGCCGCTCGGTTCGAAGCGCTGGTAGGCGAATTTGCTGACGAGTTGCTCCAGCGGCACGCCGTATTGCAGGGAGATGGAGGTGAGGGTTGCCACGGTGTCCATGAGGCCGCCGATGGTGGAGCCTTCCTTGGACATCTGGATGAAGATCTCGCCGGGCTGCCCGTCGGGGTAGAGGCCGACGGTGAGGTATCCCTTGTGGCCGGCGATCTCGAACTTGTGGGTGAGCGAGGTGTGGGTGTCGTTCATTTCCCGGCGCACGGGCGAGTGGACCATGCTGTGGAGTTTTTCATTTTCGGCGGCAAGCTCCTCGATGCGCGCGGCGAAGGTGTTGGCGGTTTTGTCGCCGGTGTCGCCGGACCGGGTGCTCAGCGGGGCGCTGCGTTTGGACCCGTCGCGGTAGATGGCCACGGCCTTGAGGCCGAGTTGCCACGCTTCGATGTAAGCCTGCATGATGTCCTTGATGGTGGCGCTCTCGGGGAGGTTCACGGTTTTCGAGATGGCTCCCGAGAGAAATGGCTGGGCGGCGGCCATCATGCGGAGGTGGCCGCGGTAGTGGAGGCTGCGGGTGCCGTGACGGGCCTGGAACGCGCAGTCGAAGATGGCGAGGTGTTCGGGCTTGAGGCCGCTGCGGTGCGGTTCGCCGGATTCGGGGTCGGTGACGTCCTCGATGGTGTCCCACTGCTCGATGTGGGCGAGAATGGCGGCGGTTTCGGATTCGCCGTAGCCGAGTTTGGCGAGGGCCGGAGGCACGGTGCGATTGACGATTTTGAGCATCCCGCCACCGGCGAGGAGTTTGTATTTCACCAGCGCGATGTCGGGTTCGATGCCGGTGGTGTCGCAATCCATGAGGAAACCGATGGTGCCGGTGGGCGCGAGCACGGTGACCTGGGCGTTGCGGTAGCCGTGGTCGATGCCGGCGGCGACGGCTTTTTCCCATGCGTCGAGGGCGGCGGTCGTCAGGGCGTCGTTGTGGTTCGATGCAAGCGCCCGGGCGTGTTCGTGGTGGTGGCCGATCACTTCGCGCATGGAGGCTTCGTTCGATGGCTCCGGGGTGTTGCGGACGTTGCCGTAGCGGGCGTCGCGGTAGGAGGGGAACGGTCCTTTTGTGGCGGCGAGTTCGGCGGAGACCTCGTAGGCCTTGCCGGTCATGAGCGCGGTGACGGCGCCGGCCAGGGTGCGGCCCTCGTCGCTGTCGTATCCGAGGCCGCGGCTCATGATGAGCGCGCCGAGGTTCGCGTAGCCGAGGCCGAGGGTGCGGAACGCGTGGGAGTTTTCGGCGATTTCGCGGGTGGGGTAGCTGGCGCGATCGACGAGGATTTCCTGGGCGGTGATGAAGATGCGGACGGCGTGCAGGAAGCGTTCGGTTTCGAAGCGGCCGTCGGCGTCCTGGAAGCGGAGCAGGTTGAGCGAGGCGAGGTTGCAGGCGGTGTCGTTGAGGAAGAGATACTCGGAACAGGGATTGGTCGAGTGCTGGCGGCCGCTGCCCTTGCAGGTGTGCCAGGTGTGGATGGTGGTGTCGAACTGCATGCCGGGATCGCCGCACGTCCAGGTGCCTTCGGCGATTTTGTGGAGCAGGGCGCGGGCGCTTTTTCTCTCGCAGGGTTCGCCATCGACGACGCGGCGCGTCCACCACTCGCGGTCGTCGCGGGCGGCCTGCATGAATTCGTCGGACGCGCGAATGGAGAGGTTCTCGTTCTGGAACATCACGGAGCCGTAGGCGTCGCCGTTGTAGGAGCCGTCGTAGCCTTGCTCGATCAGCGCCCAGGCCTTCCTTTCCTCGATGGTTTTCGCTTCGATGAATTCCTCGATGTCGGGGTGCCAGTCCTTGAGGGTGTTCATTTTCGCGGCGCGGCGGGTTTTGCCGCCGGATTTCACGGCGTTGGCGACCTGGTC
>SLAV01000007.1 GCA_007126655.1 Haloferula sp.
ACTGGCTCACCATCAGCATCAACCTGTTGCTCGTTATTTTCGTTGTCGTTTGTCTTCTGATGAGCGTCATGATCTTGATGCAGAGGCCCAAGCAAGAGGGTCTTGGCGCCGCCTTCGGCAGCGGGATGACGGACCAGATGTTCGGTTCCCAGACGACGACCGTGCTGCAGCGCGGCACGGTTTGGTTCGCCACGCTTTTCTTCGTGCTCGCGCTGGCGCTGGCCGTCCTGATCGGGATGAGGAATACCCGGGAGGAGAGCCTGGTTGAGGCCGAGCAGGATGAGGAAACCACAGTCGTCACCGAAGTGGTGGAGGATGTCGAAGACGCGGTGGATGACGCCCAGGATACGATTCGCTCTCTGGCTGACGAGCTGTCGCCGGGTGATGAAGATGCGGGTGGCACCAGTGATGAGGCAGCCAACGAGGATGGGGCCGGCCTGGATGCGGACGGGGAGGAATCCACAGTCGACGAATCCGGCGCGGCGGAAGAAAATTCCGATGACGACCGACGCTGAGAAGGGCGTGCAGCGAACCCAAAACGGCGTGCCAAAACCACCAGACGCCGATCTCCCCGGGGATGCGGAAGGCCACCTGCAGGTATGGGCGCGACCGGATGCGTTTCCACCGTCGCCCGGGGGAGCGGCTTGGGGGTGGACCGATCTCAAGGGCAGGGCCTATCCGTGTGAATCGGCCGAGGCGTTGGCGGACGCGGTGCGCAAGGATCGCGACGGGGCGCTGGAGCTGGCATGGTCGCCCGCGTCGGACAGGCTGGTGGTGCCGGAGGAGATCCCCGAGATCCGCGAAGCGCTGCTGGCAGCTCGCGAGCGCAATGTGAGGGTGGATTTCGATCTTGCGCGGCGAAGATTGCTGGTGATGTCGCTGCTGCTGGGGGGGAGTGTGATTTATCAATTTGCAACGGGCTGGCAGGAATTGCCGCGTGTCGGGGCGGCCGAGGGTGTGACGTTGGTGCTGCGCCGGATGGCGGCGTCGGTGACGCTTGGCCTGCTGGTGATCGTCTGGCTGGTTTTCGGCTTCATTCCGTTTTATCAATACTGGAAGAAGCGTCGGGAGTTGGGCGGCTGGTCGGCAGGCCGGATTGCCACGCTGGCCCCGGTGTATCGCTTTGAGAGCTGGCTTGTTCTCCAGCGCGCGCCGTTGACCTGGGTTTTTCTTGCACTGATTGCGGTGGTGTATGTGTTCCAGGTTGTCGCGCCGAACGACATTGCGGCGGCGGGTTTGCTGAAGGACGCGCGGGCGGCGGGCGATTGGTGGCGGCTTTTCACCGCACCGTTCCTGCACGGATTCCTGCCGCATCTGCTGATGAACGGGGCGGCGATGTGGTATCTCGGGCGGCGGATGGAGGTTCTTGCGGGTTGGCCGCATCTCCCGCTGGTGTTCCTGATCGCGGCGTGGACGGGGGGCGAGTTCTCCGCCCAACTGGTGGCCGCGCCGACGGTGGGGGCCTCGGGCGGGCTGATGGGCTGGCTCGGTTTCCTGCTTGTCTTCGAGACGTTGCACGGGCGGCTGGTGCCCCGGAAATCGCGGCGGCGGCTGCTGGCCGGCGTGTTGTTGACGGCGCTGATCGGGCTGGTCGGCTTCCGTTTCATCGACAATGCGGCGCATGCCGGCGGGTTGCTGGCCGGGATGTTTTACGCGTGGATCGTGTTTCCGAAATCGGTCTCGCCGCGTCGCCCTCATCCGCGCGCGGCAGACCGGATCGCCGGCGGGGTGGCGATGGGAGTGCTGGCGGCGGCGGCGGGATTCGCCGTTTGGCTGTTGGTGCTGGATTGGTTAAGCTCGCGCTAGTCCGCCATGTTGCCTGAGATCCGCACCGCTGTTCCCGGCCCCCGCTCGCTTGCGCTGGCCGGGCGGTTGGGTCGTGTGGAATGCCGCAACACGACGTTGCGGACGCCGGACTGGCCGGTGTTCTGGGAGCGCGCGGACGGTGCGAACGTATGGGATGCGGACGGCAATCGCTTCGTCGATCTGACAAGCGCGTTTGGTGTGGCGACGCTCGGCCACGGCGCGACGTCCGCCGCGGTTGCGGACCAGGCCGGTCGGCTCATACACGCGATGGGCGACGTGCATCCGGCGGTGGCCAAAGTCGAATTGTGCGAGCGGCTGGCCGCGGTGACCTTCGGTCGCTGGACTGGAACAACGGGAAAATGCCTGCTTGGGAATTCCGGGTTCGAAGCGGTCGAGGCGGCGTTGAAGACCGCGGTGCTGGCAACCGGGAGATCGCGCGTGGCTGCATTCGAGGGGGGATATCACGGGCTTGGCTATGGAAGTCTGCTGGGTGTTGGGATTCCTTGGTTTCGCGAGCCGTTCGAGGGCCAGCTCGCGGCGGTGACCGACCGCCTGCCTTATCCCCGCGAGGGAGACGAGGCATCCTGGCGGGCGTTTTGCGACGCGCTGGCGGTGACGGACGGGTCCCGGGTGGCTGCGGTGCTGGTCGAACCGGTGCAGGGAAGGGGCGGGATCGTTGTGCCGCCCGCGCGTTTTCTCGCGGAACTGCGCGGGTGGTGTGACAAGCACGGGGCGGTGTTGATTTTCGACGAGATCTACACCGGGTTTTACCGCACCGGGCGATGGTTTGCCTGCGAACACCACGGGGTATGGCCGGATCTGATATGCCTCGGCAAGGCACTTGCAGGAGGCTTCCCGATCGCGGCTTGTGTCGGGCGTGCGGAGGTGATGGACGCATGGCCGGAGACGGCCGGAGAGGCGCTGCATACCAGCACGTTTCTCGGCAACCCGCTGGGTTGCGCGATGGCTTTGACCTCGCTTGATGCCTTTGAGGATGAGAAATTCCAAGCGACGCTGAATGCGGGGTGCCTGGCGTGGGACCGCGGGCTGCGGCGTCTCACCGGCCTGCCGCGCATACATGAAATCCGCGGGCCGGGGCTGATGAGGGGCATCGAGCTTCGCGAGGCCGACGGCTCGGCGGCGGGCGAGCAGGTGGTTCGCATGGTGGAGCGGCTTTTGAAATTCGGGTTTATCGCACTGCCGGACGCGCCGGAAGGGCATGTGCTGGCGCTGACTCCTCCAGCGGTGCTTGCGGACGGGGAAATCGCTGCCGCAGTGGATGAGATCGCGCGGCAATTGGCAGATGATGTGTGAAAAGGCAAGCAGACGGGACACGTATCCGATTGCACATGATGAATCACACCGCCACGATGCCCCGTCGTCGTTTCCTTGCCGCAGGAGCCGCCGCCCTCGGGGTCGCCCCGATGTTTTTCACCCGTTCGTTCGCGGAATCCGTGAACGATCAGATCGCGATCGGCGTGATCGGTTGCGGCGGCATGGGAGGCGGGTTGATGGGCAATTTCCTCAACATGAGCGGCGTGCGAGTAACCGCGGTGTGCGATGTGGACCAGAACATGCGCGACCGCGCGAAAAAGCGGGTGGACGAGCACTATGAAAACACCGATTGCAAAGCCCACGGGCACTATCGGGAGTTGCTTTCCCAAAACGGCCTGGACGCGGTGGTGATTGCCACGCCCGACCACATGCACGCGCAAATCGGCATCGAGGCGGCGAGTGCCGGACTGGATATCTACGGGGAAAAACCGTTCACATGGGGGCTCGCCGAGGGCAGGCAGCTGGTCGATGCCCTGAAGGAGAACAAGCGGGTGTGGCAGACCGGATCCCAGCAGCGCTCCGGCAATCACTTCAGGCAGTTCAAGGCATTGATCGAGCACGGGGCCATCGGCAAGGTCAAGCGTGTGGAATGTGGCACGCCGCGCGGCATGTCGATCCGCAACCACTCGCCGGCTGAGGAATGGGAGTCGAGAATCGGCAACCCGCCGTCCTACATCAATTGGGAAGCATATTGCGGAGTGGTCGGCGAATTTCCCTATCACCCGATGCTCCATCCGTGGAATTGGCGCTGGCATGAAACGTTCGGAGGCGGCCAGTTGCTCGACTGGGTCGGCCACCATGTGGACATCGCGATGTGGGCGCTCGGGTTGGACCGGACCGGCCCGGTGACCGTCGAAGGCACGGGCAAACACGGGGATCACGAGTTTTTCAACGCGCTGGTGGACTACCAATATCAAGGCAAGTTCGCCGATGGCACCCTGATCGAGGTGCGCACCGATTTCGGAGGAACGCGCATCACCGGCGAGGACGGCTGGCTGCACGTGAACCGCGGCAAGCTTGATGCCGACGACCGCGAGCGCCTGCGCAACCTGCCAGACGATTTCGACGACCGTCCGCCGGGCCACCAGCAGGATTTCATCAACTGCGTGCGTAGCCGGGAAACCCCGGTGGCCGACGCGGAGAGCACGCATCGCGCGTCCTCGTTCGGTCAGCTCGCGCTCGCCGCAATCGAAAGCGGGCGGGTTTTGCGCTGGGATCCGGAAGCGGAGCGCGTGATCGACGATGTCGATCTGGCGGCCCACCCGCGCCTTGGGTCGCGCGTCGTGCTGTAGGCGCGGGCTCGGCTCTTTCGCGAACAAACAGCTTGGAATCCTGGCGGCGGCCTCATACAAGGATCGCCCCATGGCGAAACAGGCACTCGGAAAAGGACTCGGCGCACTCATCCGGAAAAACGCCACCCCCCAGGCGGCTGATGGAATCGCCGATGATGGTGGGGATGGCGCACAACGCGTGAGGGAGGTATCGCTCGAACTGATTGTTCCGAGTCCGCTGCAGCCGCGCACGAACTTTACCGAGGCGCCGCTCGACGACCTCGTCGATTCGATCCGCCAGCACGGGATCATCCAGCCGCTCATCGTGCGGCCGGTCAACGGCAAGCTCGAGTTGATTGCGGGTGAACGCCGCTGGCGTGCCTCGCAGAAGCTCGGCCTGGCGACCGCGCCGGTCATCGAGCGCGTCGCATCCGACCGCGATGTGCTGGAGATGGCGCTTATCGAGAACCTGCAACGCGAGGATCTCAACCCGATGGAGGAGGCGGCCGGATACGTGCGCCTGGCCCGGGAATTCTCGCTCAAGCAGGACGAGATCGCCGTCCGCGTCGGTAAATCGCGCGCCAGTGTGGCCAACGCCATGCGGTTGCTCGATCTGCATCCCGATGTACGGCGGTTCGTGGCGGACGGCTCGTTGTCCGTCGGCCACGCCAAGGCGGTCCTTTCGATCAAGGATCGCGACAGCCAACTGCTGGCGGCGGACCAGATCATCCGCCGCAAGCTCACCGTGCGCGCGGCCGAGAAGCTCGCCCAATCGATCCAATCGCCACCCGGACAGGAAGATTCCGGCGGCGGCAAATCCCGCGGGCCGGACGTTCACGTCCGTGCGATCATCAACCGCCTGCGCGAGCACCTGTCCACCCACGTTTCGATCCAGCATTCGCCGAAGAAAGGCCGCATTGAGATCGAGTATTACGGCGACGAGGATCTCAACCGCATTCTCGAACGCATCGGGCTGCCGACTGTCGATTGAGCCATGGGCAGTGTGACGGACGGTGGTGATGGCCGTGAGGCCGCGATGTGGGCGGACGCCCACAACCATCTTCAGGATCCGCGACTGCGCGGGCACCTCGCCAGTGGCGGAGGGTATCCATGCATCGTCAATGCCACCCATGAGGAAGACTGGGAGGACGTGCTCGCGATCACGGCGGAGGAGCCGGTCCGCCGCGCGGCGCTCGGCATCCATCCGTGGTATGCGGACGAGGCCCGCACCGGATGGGACGAGCGGCTCGGGCTGGCACTTGAGGCGAATCCGTCGGCCGGCATCGGCGAATGCGGACTCGACTCGAAGGCCGGCTCCGTCGCTCTGGAGAAGCAGATGCCGGTTTTCACCCGCCAGCTCCGGCTGGCGCGCGAGCTGGACCGATCGGTTACCATTCACCTGACGGGTGCGTGGGGTGCGCTGCTTGATGCGCTTGATCGTGAACCTCCGCCGCGCCGCTGGCTGATGCATTCCTTCAACGGCTCGCCGGAGATTGCGGAACGTCTGGCGGCGATGGGCGCGTGTTTTTCCATATCGGGGCGGGCCATGCATCCATCCGGCGAAAAGATCTTCCGTTCATTCCGCGCGATTCCAGCGGAAAGGATCCTAGTGGAGACCGATGCGCCGAACCAGCCGCCTCCCGCCCTAAATGTGGGGCGCGAGCTTCCCGATGGGCTGAATGCCCCGGAGAACCTCGCCCTGATCGGCGAGGCCGTAGCGGGCCGGCTCGGGTTCGATCCCGCATGTTTCGCCCGAATCACGATGCGGAATTTCGCATGTTTCGCCGGAGTTCATGGAGGGCGGGAACAACTCCGAGCCAAAGATGAGATGATGGATTCGAGGTGATAAGCCGCAAATCCCAGAGGGTCGGAAGTCCCTGATTGCCGGGAGGCAGGATGACTTGTTCATCCATTCCCAAATCGTCATGGGCCATGGCGCCCGGTTCGGCCCTTGCGGCCCGTGATGGCCCGTGCTAATTCCATCCGCGATGAGCATCATGGATCGGAATCATCCACCGCACGGCGGTTTTGGCGGCGGATCACTCACCCCGGTGGTGAAATGGCTGCTCATCGCGAACGCGGGGATTTTTTTCCTCGATCTGATGTTTCTGGACCACGCGTTCCGGGATTGGGGCGAATTCACCGTGGCGTCCGGTCTGCTCGGCGGGCGCTTCTGGGAGCTGGTGACCTTCCAGTTCCTGCACGCGAACCTGGGCCATCTGCTTTTGAACAGCATACCCCTGTATTTCTTCGGTCCGTGGATGGAGCGCTGGTGGGGGAGCGCGAGGTTCGCGGCATTTTATCTCACATGCGGATTAGCTGGCGCACTCACCTGTGTCGGCATGATGGTGATCGGCTGGCTCAATTTTTCCGCTGACACGGCGCTGGTCGGGGCGTCCGCCGGAATTTACGGCATTCTGATCGGCGTGGCCTGCATCGCACCCGCGCTGCAGGTGCGGCTGCTGATCCCGCCGATCACGCTCACCATGCGCCAACTGGCGATCGCCATCCTGGTGCTGGCCGCGTTTTTCGTGACGTTCCGGGTCGGCGGCAACGTCGGAGGCGAGGCGGCCCACCTCGGTGGTGCGATCGCAGGGTTCTTCCTGGTCCGGCATCCGTCCGTTTTGCAATGGTTCCACGGGGGTGTGCGGATGCCGCCGCCGCGGCGCGGTTCCGTTGGCGGAGCGCGCGCCACCCGTGAGCAGAAAATCCGCCCGCGCACCCGCGTCCGGCTCGCCTGCGACGACGAGGTGGACCGCATCCTCGACAAGATCTCGCAGGACGGCTTCCAGAGCCTCACCGAGGAGGAGCGCGAGACCCTGCGCAAGGCGGCGGAATCCAAAACCAAAGAATGATGACAGACTCCGAAATGATCGATTGCCAGGAACCCGGCCGCCAGATTGAGCGCCTCCGCGCCATCGTGCACCGCCTGCGTTCGCCCGGCGGATGCCCGTGGGACGCCGAGCAGACGCACGCGACGCTGATCTCCAACCTCATCGAGGAGGCCTACGAAACCGTGGCCGCGATCCGCTCCGAGGATCCCGAGGCCCTGCGCGACGAACTCGGGGACCTGCTGCTCCAGGTTGTCTTCCACAGCGAGATTGCGGAGAGCGGCAGGCGTTTCAACCTCGACGACGTCGCCCGCGCCGTCTCCGACAAGCTGGTGCGGCGTCACCCGCATGTGTTCGCGGAGAGCGACGCGTCCGACACCGGAGCGGTGCTCGAGCAGTGGGACGACATCAAGCGCGGTGAAAAAGGCCACCACGGTGAGCCATGGCTGCACGACGTCGGCAAAGGCCTGCCCGCCCTGCTGCGCGCCTCGAAGCTCCAGAAAAGGGCTTCGAAGGCCGGTTTCGACTGGCCGGTGGAAATGGGGGCCCTCGCCAAGGTCCGCGAGGAAATCATGGAACTCCAGGCCTCCATCGACGCGCAGGACATGGAGGCCGTGACGGATGAACTCGGCGACCTGTTGTTTTCCGTCGTCAATCTCGCGCGATACCGCGACATTGATCCCGAACTCCTGCTCGCGGGCGCCAACGACAAGTTCGAGCGCCGTTTCAACGCAATGGAGGAAATCCTCCGCAGGCGGAAAATCCCCATCGCCAAGGCAAATGCCTCCCAGATGGAGGAGGCCTGGAACCAGGTCAAGGCGGCGGAAAGCTGAACACATTGCGTGCTTCGCGCACCGGGGCGGCATCCTCCCGGCCGCCGGATTCGGCTTGCGACGCACTGCGGCGTCGATAGTTTCCAGCCGCGCATCCCACCAATTTCATGGCCGTTCTCACCACCACGCTGCACGTCATCATTTTGATCCTGGTGATCCTGACGTTGTTCAACATCATCATCTTCGTCCACGAACTCGGCCACTTCCTCGCCGCGAAATGGCGGGGCCTGCAGGTGGACCGCTTCCAGATCTGGTTCGGGAAACCGGTTTGGAAAACGCATTTCCGCGGCGTCCAATACGGCTTGGGATGGATCCCGGCGGGCGGCTTCGTCGCGCTGCCGCAAATGGCCCCGATGGAGGCCATCGAGGGCGGCCCGGATGACGGCGAACCCCGCGCGCCGCTGCCGCCGATCACGCCGGGCGACAAGATCATCGTCGCCTTCGCAGGCCCCCTTTTCTCGATGCTGCTCGCGCTCGCGTGCGCGCTCATCGTCACCCAGGTCGGCAAACCGCGCGACTTCATGCCCGAGACGCGCCTCGGCTTCGTCGCTCCCGGAAGCCCCGCCGAGGAGGCCGGCATGCGGCCCGGCGACCGGATACTTGAGATCAACGGCCGGCCAGTCGATGGATTCCAGGGTTCGCTCGACAGCATTTTCGAGCGCGTCGTCCTCAGCCGCGGCGATGAAATCCGCTTCACCGTCGAACGACCGGGCGAGTCCGGCCCGATCGAACTCGTGACCGGATTCGAGCTTGAGGAGACCCGCTGGTTCCAGCGCAGCGGCCTTCGCGACGTCGGCATCGCCCCGGCGGGCGACGTCGTCATCGGCGAGGTCATGGAGAACAGCCCCGCCGACAAGGCCGGCATCCTGCCTGGCGACCGCTTCGTGAGCGTGGACGGCATCGAGCTGTACAGCATTTCCCAGCTTACGGCGCACCTGAGGTCGAACCACTGGGGTCCGGTCGAGGTCGTGGTTGAATCCGCCGCCGACGGTTCGACGCGCACCGAGACGCTCACGCCCGAGGCTCCGGTCCGCCCGGCAGGCGAGTCGCCGATGATCGGCGTGCGCTGGGATCCCGACCGGCAGATCGACACCCGCATCGTCTATCCCGGCACCTTCGAACAGGTCACCGACAGCCTGAGGATGATGTGGGTCACCCTGACGAGCCTGGTTTCGCCCAGCTCCTCGGTGGGTGTGGACCAGCTTGCCGGGCCGGTCGGCATCGCCCAGATCCAATACCAGCTTCTGCAAACGGAAAACGGCTGGCGTCGCGTGCTCGCCTTCATGGTGCTTTTCAACGTGAACCTCGCCGTCCTCAACATGCTGCCGTTCCCGGTGCTCGACGGGGGGCACATCACGCTTGCCGCACTCGAAAAGGCCGCCGGACGTCCGGTCCGCGCGCGTCCCCTCGAATTCGTCCAGACCGTCTGCGCGCTCGCCCTGATCTCCCTGATGCTCTACATCACCTCCAAGGACATTGGAGACAATTTCGGCAG
>SLAV01000132.1 GCA_007126655.1 Haloferula sp.
GGCACCCGGATGGCTTCGCGAAGAGGTCGGGGACTGGACGTCGGATCAGGTCACCGCGTTCGCGACCTCCTACATCACGGCGGTGCTGGAGTATTGCCGCAGGTTTTCGCCCCTCATCGGCGAGTGGGACGTCATCAACGAGATCCTGACGCCGGACGGCTTCCGCGAGAACGCGTGGTATGACGCGGTGGAGGACAAGCAGGCGTTCATCGACGCCTGCTTCCGCAGCGCGCGGGAGGCGGACCCCGGCGTGCGGCTGATTTACAACGACTACGGGATCGAACTGCATGGCCGGCGGCACCGGAAAACCGCGGGGATGCTCGACATGGTGCGCGGCATGGCGGAACGCGGCGTGCCGATCGACGGCGTCGGCCTGCAATGCCACTTCATCGGGCCGTGCGCGGCGGGTGAGGGCGGTTTTTGCGAGGAGTCGGCCGACGCGTTCGCGGAGACGTTCGCCAAGCTCGGGGAGATCGGGCTGGATGGGATCGTGACCGAACTCGATCTGCGGCTGCCAACGGATCGCGATGACGCGGAGGGCGCGGTGACCGGGGCCCAGTTGGCGGCGCAGGGGGAGCAATACCGGCGCATCGTGGCCACTGCGCTGGCGCAGCCGAATTGCTCCGGCGTGCTCACATGGGGGTTCACCGACGAGAGATCCTGGGTGCCCCGGTTTTTCCCGGGCATGGGGCACGCGCTGCCGTTCGACCGCGATTACCGGAAAAAACCGGCCTACCAAGGCATGCGGAAGGCATTCGAGGAGGCGCCGAGCCGTAACGCACCCGGCGACTCAATCCGGTGAAAAAACCCGAACCTGAAAACAGAAATATCACGACGACAAGGCTACGCTCGCGATGCCTGTGTGTTTGAGTGAACACAGGGCTTCGCCCGGCTGCGAAGGCACCTGCAAGCGCGACTGAGAAACTCCGAAAATTTCCGGTGAATTAGAAATCTTACGTTGAAGCCGAAATTTTCGACACCAGGGCCATTTAACGCTTGATTATCAATCTGTTAGGCCGGAAAAATTTTCATGATCCCTGCACAACATATTGATAATGAGCTTTTTACGCGGTTTTTATCCAGCGTGCTTCAACTTTACCCCCAGTCATTTCGCCAATATCGGTGCACCGAAATCTCCGACATCTCATGATTTTCCAGGCGCTGGCCGTTCATGAAATGCCCGTCGATCAGGTCTGCGAACAATTCAAGATCACCCGGACCAATGCCGACACCATCAAGAAACGCGTGAAGGACAAGCTCGTCCCCATCGTCCGTGAAATCGAATCCGGCCTCATCTGACGCAGCCGCGTTCATCGACGCCTGGCATACCGACAACCCTTTGAGAGTCAGGGGACAGGAGACTCGGGGGATGCCCGTCCTATGGCTCCGCGAATTCACGGGAAACCATCAGGATTTCCCTTGAGGAACTCCGTGAAACCATGATCTGGCTGAAGATCGTCACGCACAACCGAGTGCGTGACCTCAACCAAGTTCAACCCGCGATTGCCGAATGCGACAAACTCATCGCGATCTCTGTAAGAAGCACAAAACAGCCGCAGAAAAAATCCGCCAAGAAACCAACAATCAGCAATCGGCGGCCTCCAGCAACCTCGTTGTGTCACGCGTAGAGTCGCGATGCGGTTCCGTGATCTTCTCTCTCATTCACCCCCTGATTTTTCGGGCGTTTCCCGCGAGATTCCGGTTAACCTCCGCGCGTGCCCACGATCCTCGCCATTGAATCCTCCTGCGACGAAACGGCAGTCGCCGTCGTCAGCGGCGGAGCCGGAGTCCGCGCGCGGGTCAGGGCCTCGCTGGTTTCGTCCCAGATCGACCTCCACCGGGAATACGGAGGCGTGGTGCCCGAACTCGCCTCGCGCAACCACTTGCTGCGCCTGCGCCCGCTCGTCGAGCGGGCCATGGAGGAGGCGGGATGCCGGATCGGCGAACTCGATGCGGTGGCCGCCACGTCCGGTCCCGGGCTCGCCTCCTCGCTGCTCATCGGCAGCACCGCCGCCAAGGGAATCGCGCTGGCGGCGGGCATCCCGTATCTCGGCGTAAACCACCTCGAAGGCCACCTGCTTTCGCCTTTCATCGACCGCACCGGGGTGCCGCGTCACCTCAGCCTCATCATCTCGGGAGGCCACACGCTGCTGGTCGGCGTGGAATCCGCCGGCAAGTATCGCAGGATCGGTGGCACCCGCGATGACGCCGCCGGCGAGGCCTACGACAAGGTCGGGAAAATGCTCGGCCTCCCCTACCCCGGCGGCCCCGAGATCGAGAAGGCCGCGCATCGAGGCGATCCGGCGGCCTTCGCCTTCCCCCGCCCGATGCTCCGCGACGTCCATCACGATTTCTCGTTCTCCGGCATGAAAACGGCGGTGCTCTACACCCTGCGCAAACTCGATCCTCCGTATCCCGTTCCCGATCTCGCCGCCTCCTTCCAGCGGGCCCTCATCGACATCCTCACCGGCAAGACGATCCGTGCCGCGCGCGACCTCGGCTACGACATGGTGGCGGTCTCCGGCGGCGTCTCGATGAACCGCGCGGTGCGCGCCGCCTTCGAGCGCGCGTGCGCGGACCACGGGCTCGGATTCGCCATCGCGGACGCCGAATTCCGCACCGACAACGCGGCAATGATTGGCTTTGCCGGGCTATTGCGGCAGCTTGCCGGGAAGTCCACTCCGCTGGAATCCGACATCCACCCCCACCTCCCGCTCGTTTGAACCCCGCCGTCCCCCGTCCGCATTCATGAAATACCGAGGCATGATCTTCGACTTCGATGGCACTCTGGCCGCCACCCTCCGCGAGACCCGCCGGATCTTCAACGAAATCGCGCCCGACTACGGCATCCGCCCCGTCGGCGAGGAGGAAATCGACATGCTGCGCCACCTCTCGCTCCGGGAACTCCTCGACCATCTGCGGATTCCAAAGCGCCGCGTTCCCCTGCTCATCGCCCGCGGCACGCGCATGATGCGCGCCAAAATCGCCACCCTGCCGATGATCCCCGGCATGGCCGACGTTGTCCGCACCCTGCGCGACCGCTGCGAGTGCATGGGCATCCTCACCTCGAACGCCTCCTCCAACGTCGAGGCGTTCCTCGACGCCCACGGGCTGCTCGACCATTTCGACTTCATCTCGTCCACCTCCAAACTCACCGGGAAATCCAGACACCTCAAGGCGATCTGCAAGACCTTCTCGCTGAACCACAACGAAATACTCTACGTCGGCGACGAACTGAGGGACCTCAAGGCCGCGCGCAAGGCCGGCGTGCCGATGGCCGCCGTCACCTGGGGATTCAACTCGCGAAAATCGCTCGCCGCGGAAAACCCGGACCACCTCATCGAACGGCCGGATGAATTCCTGCGCATCGTCGAGCGCTGACGCCCGCGCTCATTTCACGAACACCTCGCGCGGCTTTGCTCCGTCGCCCGGGCCGACAATGCCGCGCTGCTCCAGAATATCGACCATCCGCGCCGCGCGCGTGTAGCCGAGCCGCAGGCGGCGCTGCAGCAGCGACGTGCTGCATTTCTGTTCCTGCCGCGCCACCTCGACGCATTTGGCGATCAGCTCCTCGTCCGCCGCGGAGACCTCCTCTTCCTCCTCGTCCGCCGCGGCCTCCAGCGAGGCGTGGATGTCCGTCTCGAACTTCGGCTCCCCCTGCGCCGCGCAATGGCCGATGATGCGCTCGACTTCGGAATCCGTCACGAAGGCCCCCTGCGCGCGTTCGAGCTTCGCCGATCCCGGAGGCAGGTAGAGCATGTCGCCCTTGCCCACCAGCTTCTCCGCACCCTTGGTGTCCAGGATCACCCGCGAATCGAGCGCGGAGGAAACCTGGAAGGCGATGCGGCACGGGATGTTCGCCTTGATGATGCCCGTCACCACGTCCGCCCGCGGCGTCTGCGTCGCGATGATCAGATGGATGCCCGCCGCCCGCGCCTTCTGCGCGATCCGCGCGATGCACATCTCGACATCCGCGGGCGCCGTCTGCATCAGGTCCGCAAGCTCGTCGATCAGCACCACAATGTAGGGGAAACGGTCCGGAACCTCGTCCTGCTCCGGCCCCGCGTAGGGCTCCTCGTCCTCATCCTCCTCCCCGGCCAGCAGGTCGCCGGAGTTCAGCGCGTCCACGATCTCGTCGATCTGCCCGTCATCCAGCACCTCCTCGGTCGCCCATGGCGGCGCCTCGTGGCTCGCCGGCGCGGCATCGCCATCTACCGGGCCACCCTCAGCGCCCGCTTCGGAAACCTCGTTTCCGCTTTCCTCGAAAAGGTCCGCCTGGGCCGCGGGCGCGGCATCGACGGTGGTCTCCTCCGCCTCCGGCTCCTTCTCCGGGCGCGGCCGGTTGTTGAAGGCCTCGAAATTCCTTACACCCTCCTTCGCGAAAATCCGGTAGCGCTTCTCCATCTCGTTCACCACCCACTTCAGGGCCGCCACCGTTTTCTTCGGATCGGTGACCACCGGCACCACCAAGTGCGGCAGCTTGTTGTACATCTGCATCTCGACCACCTTCGGGTCCACCATGATGAAACGCAGCTCGTCCGGGCCGAACTTGAAGAGCATCGAGGTGATGATCGAATTGATGCACACCGATTTTCCCGAACCCGTCGCCCCCGCGACCAGCAGGTGCGGCATCGCCGCAAGGTCGCCGATCACCGTCCTGCCATAAACGTCCTTGCCGAGCGCGAGCGGGATCTTCTTCCTCGCCGAGCGGAACTCCGGGTCGTGCAGCAGCTCGTGCAGCGGCACCGCGATCTTGTCCGAGTTCGCAAGCTCGATGCCCACGGTGTCCTTGCCCGGGATCGGCGCGAGGATATTGATGCGCTCGGCGCACGTCGCCCGCGCCAAATCCGCCTCAAGTTGCGCGATGCGCGAAACGCGGAGCCCGGTGGATGGATAGATCTCGTAGCGCGTGATCGTCGGCCCGCGCGTGATGTCTCCCGGCGTCACCTCGATGCTGAAAGCACGCAGTGTATCCACGATCGTCCGCTGCGTCGCCAGCAGCTCGCTGCGGTCCGCTTCGGGCGCATCGGTCTCGTCATCCGCATCGAGCAGATCGAAGCCGGGCAGTTCGTAATCCTCGAATCCGCTCACCGAAAGGAACTGATGCCCGGCCTTGACCCGCTCGAATGGCTTTCCGCCCGGAGCGGGCGATTCGTTGGCCCGCCGCAGCGACGCGTCGATGATCTGCGGGGGCGGGGTTTCCTTGAGCGGCAGCATCGGCTGACCGTCCATCTCGGATTTCTCCGATGCCCTTGCGGCCTTCTCCTCCTCACGTTTGCGCCGCCGCTCCTCGCGCTGGCGTTCCCGCTCGCCAAGGATCTCCGCCTCGCGCGCCGCGTGCTTGCCCTTTTCACCGCGCACCTCGCGCCACTCGCGGAATTTCGCCACCAGCAGCTTCACACACGAACGCGTGAACCGCACCGGCTGCTGCCCGGTCAACAGCAACACCGCCACCAGATAGGCCGCCCCGGTGAAAATCAATGTCCCCGCCCGGCCGATCACGTTTTCAAGCACCGCGCCTCCCAGTGCCGCACCCATCACTCCACCCGGCCCCGTGATGTGGCAGCGCTCCGCCCAGTCGTCGAAAAAAATCCGCGCCGCATCCAGCCACGCCGCCCCCGCCAGCAACACCACCCCGAAGCCGATCAGAAGACGCGTCCAGCCCGCGTGGCCGAACGCGATCCGCGACACGCCGAACCACACCAGCCCCACCGGGAGGAAAGCCCCCGCCGCGCCGAACAACAGGATCTGCAGGAAGCCGAGAATCCCCCCCACCGGCCCGATCAGGTTCCCGCCCTCGGCCCCGCTCTTGTCCGCGAACGGCTCCAGAAATCCCAAGGCCGGCAGGTCCGCCGGTCTGTAAGAGAGAAAAGATAAAAACAAAAGCAACCCTGCCGCGATCAACGCGATCCCCACGATCTCGTTGGACCACCGGGAAGAAGGTTCCGGTTCTTCCCCGCGCTTGCGGTTGCTTTTTCTTGCCATGAGATCGTGGGGGGCTGCCCCGCACAGTCTCTCCTTTCGCAAGCGGCGTCGCAAGATTGTTTTCATTCCCTGACAATCAATGCCTCGGGACAATCAAGTGCCTGCCAAGCAGCGGTGCTCCCTGGAACGGATGCACAAGATCGCCTGTCGCAGTGAGCGAGTTCTCGCGGAACTCTTGCACCGTCCGGTCCTCGGTGAATCACGAAATCATTGGCAAACGGGATGTCGTTCGCCATGATGGCTTTCACATGAACCAACTTGACCAACTCAAGCAATACACCACTGTCGTCGCCGACACCGGCGATTTCCAGTCCATGCGCGAATACCAGCCGCAGGACGCCACCACCAATCCCTCGCTCATCCTCCAGGCCGCAGGGCAGGACACATACCGCCACCTCGTTGATAAGGCCGTCGGCGAACACAAGAACTCCGCGCTCGCCGGCGACGCTCTCCTGCAATCCGTTCTCGACCGCATCCTCGTCCTCTTCGGCCTGGAAATCCTCGAAATCGTCCCCGGCCGCGTCTCCACAGAGGTGGACGCCCGCCTTTCGTTCGACACCGCCGCCACCATCGAGCGCGCCCGCCGCATCATCAGCGCCTACGAGGCCGAGGGCACCCCCCGCGAGCGGATTCTCATCAAGATCGCCTCCACCTGGGAGGGCATCCGCGCCGCCGAGGCCCTTGAAAAGGACGGCATCCACTGCAACCTCACCCTGCTCTTCTCCTTCGCCCAGGCCGTCGCCTGCGCCGAGGCGGGCGTTACCCTCATCTCGCCGTTCGTCGGCCGCATCCTCGATTGGCACAAAGCCGACACCGGCAGGGACTACCAGGGCGACGACGATCCCGGCGTCCAATCCGTCACCCGCATCTATCAATACTACAAGCGGCACGACCACCCTGTCGAAGTGATGGGTGCCTCGTTCCGCAACATCGGCCAGATCCAGTCGCTCGCCGGCTGCGATCTTCTCACCATCAGTCCCGGCCTGCTCGGCGAACTCCAGTCCACCGAAACCCCTCTCCCCCGCCGCCTCAATCCCGAAGACGCCGCCACGCTCGACATCCCGCGCGTCTCGTTCGACGAACCCGCCTTCCGCTTCGCCTTCAACGAGGACGCCATGGCCACAGAGAAAACCGCCCAGGGTATCCGCGCCTTCTCCGCCGACATCGTGAAACTTGAAAAACTCGTCCAAGAAATGGACGTCTGATCCGGTCACCTGTCCTCCGCTCCTTGGATCCGCAAAACCGGATCACCCGTCCCCAGCACGATCGCCATTCCGGCCGTCTGCTGGATGCGTGGCGAAAGATAGTAGGCCTTTTCAGCCGCATTGCGTCCGGGCTGCACCACGAACGCCCCGTCGTGCGTCCGCGCCATGTTGATGAATGCCCTGTTGTAATCGAACACCCTGCGGACCGCCTGCTTGTCGTCGGCCAGTTGGATGCCAAGCAGCGCCCAGAATACCGCCTGCGCGTTGTCGCCGTGTCCGTCGTTCAACCGCGTCTTTGCGTTCACCAGCCCGCGCGTCACGCGTTCCACATGATCGCCCGGGTCCCGGTCGCCCGCCAGTTGGTGCACCAGGATCGAGAGTCCCTGCCGACCGGCCGGCGTGTAGGCCCCGGTTGCGAAGCGGTATCCCATGTAGCCGGACTCATGGGTGTGCTCATGAATGCAGGCGAAGGCGAGATCCACGTGCATCGGATCCGTCTCGATGCCGCAGGATTCCGCCAGATCCCATGCCAGCATCGCCAGCAGCGTGGTGATCGTCATCGTCCCGTAGCCCGAGATGCGGTGCCCGTGCCCCAATCCGCCCTTCAGGTAGTTCGCCGCCTGCGGCCGTCCGCCATGCATCCGGTCCAAGTAAAGCTCCGGATCGAGTACCTGGGCGAGATACAGCCGCTCGGTCAGCGTCCGGATGGTGGGAAGCACCCGCTCGTCGCCGGTCTGGAGAAAGTATTCACTCAGGAAGATGCTCCGGTAGGAGGGAAACCACGTCCACAACGTCTCGTCGGGCGGTTCCAACCATTCCTCCGCAAGTTCCACCGCCTCGTCCATTCTGCCGTGGGCCAGCAGGGCGAGGCCCACCTTGCCCTGCTCATGCACATGGCGACCGTGTTCCTCCTTCCGCTCCACGATGTAGTCCGCCGCCCGCCGCGCCAGCAACGCCGACTTTTCGCAATCCAGCGGAAACGTGTCGCTGAACCGCCCGATCACCGGCAGCTCGATCTCCACCGTCATCGGACTGCCGTCGCGCACAACATCCAGCACCAACCTGCCGTCACCGCCCTCGCTGTCCTCGATCGCGTTGCCGAGGTCCATCATCGGCCCTTCATAGCCGACCTCATGCCCCATGCCGTAGAATTTCCCGAACGTGTGCCTCGCGAAGGGTTCGCCGTCCACCCCGGTGATCTCGTCATCGATCTCAAGCCGTCCCGCCGCCGGCGAATCCGCGAACACATGCTTCACCACGAACAATTTCTCGCGAAGGATCGCCCGCGCACCGGTCGGTCCAAGGTTCACCAGAAAACCCTGCACCTCCTTGTCCGGCCCGATTTCCGTCGGGCGCTCCCATTGGCCGAGATTGTCGGGATCGACAATGGCGTCCGCCGGCTGCGCCAAAATCGCAGCCAGCCCGGCCACGAGACCCCATTTCATTTTGGAGAAAAATTTCATCCAACACCCTACGCACCGGATCTCCAGCCCTTTCAACGATTCCGGCCCGCAAGTAGGCCCATTCGTGAGAATGAGGGGCGTGGACGTCGCCCGGCCTATCGACTCGCGATTTCACAATCGTGCGTACAAGGCCGGATGCCCTGGGGTTGCCTTCCCCATACCGAAATGATTTGGTCAATCCATTCATTCACCCAACCCATGCCCACCACCCCCGAAAAGCTCGATCTCCGCTCCATGGATGTGGCTGCCGACAAGCGGCGGCTGCTGCGCCAGTTGTTCCCCGAGGTCTTCACGGAATCGACCGATGCGGCGGGAAATCCGGCGGAAATCGATTTCGAGAAGCTCAAGGCGGTGCTCGGCGAACACGCCACCCTCGCCGATCCCGCCGCTGAACGCTACGGCCTCGACTGGCCGGGCAAGCGCGACGCCCTCAAGGCCGTGCAGACGCCCGCCCTCGGCACCCTCGTGCCCTGCCCGGAGGAATCCGTCGATTGGGACAGCACCAAAAACGTCTTCATCGAGGGCGACAACCTCGAAGTCCTCAAGCTCCTCCAGAAGTCCTACTACAGCAAGGTCAAGATGATCTACATCGACCCGCCCTACAACACCGGCAACGATTTCGTCTATCCCGACAACTACACCGAATCCCTCGAAACATACCTCCGCTACACCGGTCAAATCAGCGGCGAGGGCGTCAAACTCACCACCAACTCGAAAGACTCCGGCCGCTTCCACTCAAACTGGCTGCGGATGATGTACCCGAGACTCTACGTGGCGAAGAATTTGTTAAGGGAGGATGGGGTGATTTTTATATCGATTGATGATGGTGAGATCGGAAATCTCCGAAGCATTGCAGATGAAATTTTTGGCACCGAGAACTTCATTGCCAATATCATTTGGGAGAAA
>SLAV01000269.1 GCA_007126655.1 Haloferula sp.
AACACCACCAGCCCGATGAACAACAGCGTGAGCAGGTGCTTCGCCACGCGCTTTGCCCGGCTGTCCAACATCCCGGAGAAATCAAAGCCGAAAAACTGCAACCCCAACCGCACCGCCCACCACAACGCCATGAAGCCCGCCATCGCCGCCGCCTCAGGCGATTTGCCCAGCAGCCAATCGCCAAACCCGAGGCACAGCACCGCGAAAAACACGTGGCTTCCCCAGATGTAGAGCGAATACGTCCACCACAACTCCCTCATCAACGGTGGCAGCCCGGCCAGATGCCCGCGCCAGCCAAGCGCCTTCGGAATCCACAGGCTCGCCACACACAAAACCACCAGCGATCCACCGCCAATCCACAAGCCAATCTGCAAAAGTTCCCTGATCATCGCGCTCACTTTCGTTATTTTCAGAATATTCTGAAATTTCAATATTGTCAATACGTGATTTCAGTTGGACTGATCTCCCCCTTGGCTCTGGTGCATTCGCATTTCACCCGCCGCGGACGCCCCGGAGGATGCGTCCGTGCCCATCGGTCAGCGCCCGGACCGTGCCGCGGCGGTGGAGACTGCCCGGGTTCTCCGGCGGAGCAGGAGCCACGCCGCGGCCAGCGCGAACATGCCTGCGGCGGTTGGTTCGGGGATCACCCGGATGCCGGTGACATCCTCAATCCAGGAATCGAAAAAGCCGAGGTATGTGGCGCCGCTGATGCTGCCGTATCTCGAATTCATGCCGGGTTCGAAACCGCCGGCGAAGCTGTTGATTCCGACCAGCCGCATGGCTCCGTCCACCTCGACGAACACGCCGCCGCCGCTGTCGCCACTTGCGAGGTTCCCTTCCAGCCGGGTCGCTTCGGGACTCGACTGCGGCGCGTTGGTCGAGCCGTCCGGATGGTCGAAATCCGCCACGAACGCGGTGTGGGCCAGCCCGTAGGCCGGGCCGAACACATCGATGATGTTGGTGAAGGCGCGGAAATCCAACGGTGCCCGGGCACCCGTGAGTCCGGTGCCGCCGAGGCCGTGCCCCACCCACGTCGCTTTGGTTCCGAGGATGTCGTCCGGCGTGGCGAACCGGTACATCGTGGCGGGTTCCACACCGCTTGCGGGCGAGGCCAGTCGCAGCAGGCCGATGTCGCTGGCATTCGAGCCGAAGGAATACGACGGGTGGGTGATCGCGGATTCCACCTCATGGCCGGTCCCCGCCACCGTGAACGTGCCACCGGTCTTGCCAAAGGCGACATGCCCGGCGGTGAGGACCCAGCGGTCCGAAATCAGCACGCCCGAGCCGTTCAGGCCCGATCCCGCCGCGATCCCGACGGCGGGATAAAGCAGCGCCTCGTCGCGATAGGCCTGGGGATCGACGTCGTGGCGGATCGTCGCGCCACCGGCCGGCAGCGCCGCCATGGTTGAAACGATCAAGAAATGGTGAAGGCGCATGAGGATGTGGCTGTGTTGTTATCATCCGGCATCCGAAGGGTCGAATCGTATTCAACCGTTTTTTGATGCCGGATCCGCCATCGAACCGCCCGCCGCCCGCGTGGCGTCCCTCTTCCTTGACCAGCGGGTCGCCCCGTTCGATAAAGAGCTTCGGAGCAAAGCACCGGTGCCCGCCGGTCGCCCGATTTCAGCCCACACCACCCATGAAGCGCCATTCCGCCACCATCTGCCTGTCCGCCGGCCTGCTCGCCGGGTCCGTTTTTCCCCTAGCCGCCGCCGATCCGGTTTATTTCTCACAAGCGTGGGAACATCGTGCCGACGGCCTGAACCTCATCCGCATTCCGGATGGTCCCGAACTCGCGGTTGCCGATGATGGCAGCCACCTCGTTGATTCCTCGCTACTCGCGGAGCTTGAAGCGAATCCGCTCCGCTTCGACACGCTGAACCGTTTCGCCGGTCGATATTACTTCGCCCACAACCGGGGCAACCGGGAGTTCGACTGGGTGTTCGCCGGGGACGGCGACGGTTTCGTTTCCTCCGAATCGCTGGCCGAATCCGCGGAAAACCCGCATTTCACGACCCATGCGTTCCTGCCCGATCCCGATCCGGTGCGCGGCGACCTCGGCGCGGCGGTCTTCCCGGAGGCCGGGATGGCCCTGATGTGCGGCCGGCTGTTCGCGTCCGACACCCGGATCAGCGATCTCTTTCCGTTTTCCGAGGACGGGAATCCGGAGTCCTTCGGCGGCGACGACGAGACCCACCTGCCGATGCAGAGTCCATTCGTATCCAGCGTGCGCGCCGAGGATCTGCCCGACCGCGTGGTCCTTCACGCGGATGGCGGGGGCTTCTGGTATCTCGGAACCATGCTCGCCGGCGGGCCGAACATGCTCGCGCTCGGCCACGCCCGCCCGGAAAGGACGGAAGACGGCGGGCGTTCCGTGAACCTCACCCAAATTGTCGCCGTGAGCGACGACGCCCGGCACGAACGCTTCGAAACCGCCGCGGTGGTCGGCGACGACCTGCTGCTCCTGCTGGCGTGGGAGGACCACGACATCGGCGGCTACCGCGCCGCCCGCCGCCTGCTCCGCGTGTCGCCGGAAGACGGCGTCACCGCCGAATTCCGCGTCGTGTTCGATCACCATCTCGCCAGCGTCCGGGCCGCCGCGGTCGGTGACGACCAACTGCTCCTCCACAGCCCGGACGAGGCCACCCTGATCGATGCCACGACGCTCGAACCTGTCTGGCGGAAATCCCTCGAGGATATCCTGGACGGAAATCCGCAGGGCCATCGCATCTCCCGCGCCGCGGCGGATGCTTCCGGCGGCCTCATCGCCCTGGCCTTCGACACCCCGCTGCGCCGGCCGGACGAGCCGAACCGCGTCGTCGCGATGAAGCCCGACGGCAGCATCGAATGGTCCTCCGAAGCGCGTCCGGCCCCGGTGGATCTGTTGCGTTTCAGCACCGGCGGCGGCCTGCTGCTTTACACCAGCGACTACACCGCGCTATTCGGCGGAGATCCCTCGGCGGTGGAAAACGAGGACGCCGCCATCGTCAGGGCCGCGGAGGCCCATGTGCCGGAGGCCACGGGCACCGCCGCCGTGCCGCCGACCGAATTCACCGGCGTTCCCCGCGAAAAGCGCCACCGGCTGTGGTTCGACAAACCCGCGCCCGGCCACGGCAGGCAGTCGCTGCCCGTCGGCAACGGCCACCTGGGAGCGATGTTCACCGGCGGAATCGACGAGGAAACCGTGACCTTCAACGTGGACAGCCTCTGGCAGGGCGACGACCGCGACATGGGGCAATACCAAACGTTCGGTGTGATCCGCGTCGCGCTCGGGCATGAGCCGGAGGATGCCGACAACTACCGCCGCGAACTCGACCTGCGCACAGGCCTGCACACCGTGACGTATCAATACGACGGCGTCACCCACACCCGCGAGGCATTCGCCTCGTATCCGCACGGCCTGCTCGGCATCCGCCTCACCGCCGACCGGCCCGGCGCGCTTTCCGGCGTGATCGAGCTGCAGGCGATGCATTTCGCCGAATTCACCAAGGACGAGGACGGCATCGACTTCTCCGGTGTGCTGCCGAACGACCGCACGTTCCAGGCGAGCATGCGCGTGCAAACGCGGGGTGGAGAGGTGCTGCCGGATCAGGGCGAAAGCGGCACCCGCACGCTTGCGCTCCCGCGCCGCATCAACCCCATGCCATACGACAGCATCGTGGTGGAGGATGCGGATGAAATCGTCATCTACCTCGCCGCCGACACCGATTACGCGTTCGATCCCGAAAACGATTTCCTCGGCGATCCGCCCGCGGAGAAAATCGCGCCGCGCCTGGAGCATGCCGAACGCCTTGGTTTCGAGGAAATGCGCGATGTCTCCACGGCCGACGTCGCCGCCTTGTTCGACCGCTGCACCCTCGAGGTCGCCGTGCCGGACCCCTCCGTGGATGATCTGCCCATCGACCAGCGCCGCGCCGCATACCGCGACGGCGCGGCCGACCCGGGCCTGGAGGTGCTCGTATTCGACGCCGTGCGGCACATGATGATCGCCAGCTCCCGCCCCGGATCCCTGCCGGCCAATCTCCAGGGAATTTGGAACGACAGCAACTGGCCGGCCTGGACGTCCGACTACCACGCCGACATCAACCTCCAGATGGCATACTGGCACGCGGACCCGACCAACCTGGCGGAGTGCAACGCGCCGCTCTTCGAATACATCGAAAGCCAGATTCCCCACCGCCGCAGGTCCGCCCGCGAGGTATTCGGCGAAGACGTCCGCGGGTGGACGGTCGATTACATGAACGGCATTTTCGGCGCCGGCGGCTATCTGAATTACCCGCCGGGCGCCGCGTGGTATGCCTGGCATTTCGCCGATCACTTCAAATACTCGCAGGACACCGGGTTTCTGGAGGAACACGCCTACCCGGTGCTCAGGGAGCTTTGCGAACACTGGCAGGACATCCTGATCGAGCGGCCCGACGGCACGCTCACCACGCCGCGCACGATCTCGCCCGAACACAAACCGCTGCAATTCGGCATCAGCCACGACGTGCAGCTTGTCCACAGCCTGTTCACCGACTTCATCGCCGCCTCGCGCCGCCTCGGGCGCGACGAGGAATTCCGCGCGGAGGTCGAGGCGATGCGCGACCGGCTGCCGCCGATGAAAATCGGCCGCTGGGGGCAGTTCCAGGAGTGGGAGGTTGACCGCGACTCACGGTATTCCATCCACCGCCACATCAATCACATGTTCCCCGCCTTCCCCGGCAACCGCATCACCCGCGAACAAGCGCCGGAACTGGCCGACGCGGTCGTCACCGGGCTGGAGGCCCGCGGCATCGGCGGCACCGGCTGGTCCAAGGTCTGGCGGATGCCGATCTTCGCCCGCCTCGGGGAACCGGTATTGCTCGAACGCCAGATGCATGCCGCGCTGGGAGACTTCCACGACCACCTCATCTGGCAAAGCCATTCGCAGATCGACGCTCCTGCGGGCTTTGCCGCCGGCATTTGCGAGGCGCTGCTCCAGAGTCACGAAACGCTCGCCGAAGACGACAGCCGGTTCGTGATCCACCTGCTGCCCGCGCCGCCTCCGTCGTGGCGGCACGGCCGGTTGCGGGGCATGCGTGCCCGCGGCGGATACGAGGTGGACATCGACTGGCACGACGGCCTGCTCACAAGCGCCACCATCCGCAACATCTCAAGCCCGGTGGACGAGGTCCGCGTCCGCCACGGCGAGGAGATGACGACGATCCGGGTCGAGCGGGGAGGGGAGCATGTGATGGAATTTCCCTGACCCCGGTCATGGAAAAACGCGGCTACACCTCGCCGCGCTCGTCTTTTTCAAGCTGGATGCGGTCGTCCAGGTTGCGGGCCTTGACGCGGTGGTTGCGCTTGGACCACCGCTCGACCGCCATTTGGCGCTTCCGGGTGCGGCGCTTGAGCCGGGCGATCTCGTCCTCCAGGTTGAGGAAGCTCGCGTGACGCGAGGCGTCGAGCCGGCCCTGCTCCACGGCGCTGCGGATCGCGCATCCGGCGTCGTTGCCGTGGCGGCAGTCGCGGAACCGGCAGTCCATGGCGAGCGCTTCGATGTCGGCGAAGCTCGCCCGCAGCGTTTCCTCGTCGGTCCACATCTGGATTTCGCGCATGCCGGGGTTGTCGATGAGCAGCCCGCCGCCGGGCAGCGGCACCAGCTCGCGACTGGTGGTGGTGTGGCGGCCCTTGCCGGTCACTCCGTTCACCTCGCCCGTTCCCTGCCACTCGTCGCCGTAAAGCTGGTTCACCAGGGTGGACTTGCCGACGCCGCTGGACCCCACCACACACAGGGTGACGCCGGGCTCCAGATGGCGGCGGAGCACTTTGAGGCCGTCGCCGGTAAGCGCGCTGGTGACGTGAACCTCCACGCCGTCCATCAGCCCGCCGATCGCCGCGGCGGCGTGGCGGTTGTCGGCGGCGGTGTGGAGGTCGGATTTGTTCACCAGCACCAGCGGTCGCGCGCCGCCGCGCCGGATCAGGGTGAAATACCGCTCCATCCGCCGCAGGTTGAAATCCGCGCCCGCGTCGGTCACCACGCAGACGACATCGACGTTCGCGCCGATCACCTGGGCCTCGCTGCTGTTGCCCGGCATTTTCCGGGCGAAACAGGCGCGGCGCGGCAGGAGAGCGCGGATCACGTGGTCGCGATCCGGCCCGCCGGGTTCCACCGCCGCCCAGTCGCCCACGGCGGGCAGGTCGGCGTCGCACGCGGCACGGTGCCACAGGCGACCGCAAACCACGGCGTCGATCACTTCGCCGCCGTCGAGGAAGGCGCCGAAGTTGATCGTCGTCTCGCACATCAACCGAGCCGGGACGCGGCCGAGATCGCGATGGGGTGTGAATGCGTGTTCGAAGTCATCGTCCCATCCGAGCTCGCGCAGCGTCATGGCGGTTGCGGCGGTTCGGATGCTCAGGAAACGGCGGAGTCGTAGCAGGCGGACACCGAGGCCCAGTCCACTACGTTCCACCACGCGTCCATGTAGTCGCCGCGGCGGTTCTGATAATGCAGGTAGTAGGCGTGCTCCCAGACGTCGATGCCGAGGATCGGCGTGCCGGTCTCCTCTTCGGGGACAATGCCCGTCATCAGCGGGTTGTCCTGGTTCGGCGTGCTGGTGACCTTGAGCTTGCCGTCGCGGACGATGAGCCACGCCCAGCCGGAGCCGAAGCGCCCGGCACCGGCCGCGGCGAACGCCTTCTTGAATTCCTCCATGCCGCCGAAGGTATCGTGGATGGCGGTGCCCAGCGCGTCGCCCGGAGAGCCGGACCGGTCCGGAGGCGTCATGATGTTCCAGAAGAATTCGTGGTTCCAGTGGCCGCCCGCGTTGTTGCGGAGCGTCGTTTGCAGGGACGGATCCTCGACACTGCTGATGACGGACTGGAGGGCCAGGAGCGACAGTGAGGCCAATCCGGCGTGACCCTCGAGCGCGCTCTTCATGTTGTTCACGTAGGCGGCGTGGTGGCGGGAGTGGTGGATTTCCATCGTCTTCGTGTCGATGGATGGCTCGAGCGCGTCGTAGGCATACGGCAGATCGGCGAGTCCGTGTTCGGCGGCCGGGGCGGCGGCGCGCGCCCCGGCGGGCAGGGCGGCGGCGGTCGCGGCAAGGGCTCCGATTTTCATGAAATGGCGGCGGTCGCAGGTGTTTTGATTTTCCATAAGCGGCATTCTAGCGCACATCGCCGACATGGCAAGCCGACTGCGTCACGTTGTCGCAACCCGGTTAGGGCGTTTGGCTTGAGCTTATGCGGAGCTTGGAAAGATTGAGAAAAATTTCGCGCGAAACAAAAGGGCACAAAAATGCCCGGTTGCCCTCGCCATGAAAACCGCACGACACCCACCGTGCCCCGGCCCACGCCACACCGCTCCGCATCCGCACCGCCGGGCTTCATGCGGATTGGCGCATCGCCCACGCCATGCCTGACGACGATCACCTTGCCCGGTGCCGGGCGCGAGGAGGAAAGCCGCCTCTGGCAGTTCATCCCCGGGGATTTCAATTCTTGTCCCGGCCGGGACAAGAATTGCGTGATGACCCAAGCGCCGACGTTCCTTCCGTGAGGACAATTTTTGTCTCGATCGGGACAAAAGTTGTCCTCAGCAAAGTTGAGATTCCAATGGCTGCCGCATGGTTTGCCCGGGCTGGCGGAGAAGCCGTTGGGTTCGTCGCGAATTGAGCGGAATTCGCGATCAATGGAACAAGGAGGGGCGATCCATCATCGCCCGCCCGGATGAAGCGGCGAACGGGATGCGCGGAGCACTCGTTCATTCACTTCCCATTCCCATCGGCGAAGCGATTTCGTCGCTCTCTGGATGCCAGACAATGGCGGGGCTTGTGCTTGCTTGTGGCGGCAAAGAGACCCACGTTCTGTGCAGGATGCTTGCGGACGACCAGCGACCCGACGATGATGGCATCTCCACTACGGATTTGGTGGATGTACCGAACCCATGAATCCAACTCCCATGAAATTCCTCCAAATCGCGACCGCCATGGTGTTGCTGCCATGGCTGGCCGCCACCGCCTCGTCACCCGGTGACAACAAACCGGATCCCGGACGGGCCGGGGCGGCCCCCGAAGCCACGCTTGAGGTGATTGATCCCTTTGATGTATGGATCGAAGGTGAGCGGTGGAGCAATTTCATCAAGGTCACCAACACGGGTACGGAACCCTTCCCTCTTTTGCATGCGCCGGATATCGGGCCGGTCCAGATTTCAATCACCGCCGGTTTCGCGGATGAACCGCCTGCCAGCCACCATTCGACTTTCCCGCCGTTGCCTTCGGTGGAGGATACAAACTGGCAGGAAATCGACGGCGTGGATCACAGCGGAAAACTGGTGTTGAACCCGGGTGAGTCATACGTGTATGGATTCGAGGCCTTCGTGGCCACGGAAGGACTCTGGCAGCTTGGGTCACGCGGGATGCAAAATTATCAGATCCACCTTTTGATCGGCGAAAACCGATGGGTTTCCTCTTCGGAAATGGAACGCGAATTCATCGTGAATCCATCGGCATGGGAAGCGGAACCCATGACGGAAGTCCCTCTTCCCGCAAGCGATTTGAAGTCTCCAATTCGATTGATCGAAATTGATGATGTTGTTTGGATATTCAAGAATCGGGCCAGATTGTGCCGGCTGCCAAACGGGGCCACACCTGTATTCGATACATCGGAGAACCACGGGTTGCTGACGATAGGGTTTCCGGATCACAACGAAGATCCGGTCGTGATTGACAACCGGACAAGCCGACCGGTTTCCGGTTCCAGCAAGACGGTTCCTCATTTGCATGTTTGGGAATCCCTTGGCAGTCCGCGGAAAAAAGCGCCTGACGATTCCGATGATGCCATCAATGCAACAGGCAATCCGGTTGCGGAAAATCCGGCTGTTGATGAAGATGGACCGGGATCGCACCTGATCACGGATGCAAGTCGTTCCACTTTCCCATGGGCGGCGATCCTACTGGTTTCCGTATTTTCAGTGTCATTGGCCATCATGGTGGCTCGAAACCGGAACATGTTGTTTATCGCCGTGATGTCCTGCTATATTTCGGCGGCGCAGGAGGTGCCTGACCGGGAATCCATCTCCGGCATCCATTAATTTGCGAAGATCACCGCCAAAATGAAACCGCATGAGACAGGAGAGCATGCCGATCTGCTGGAAATGAGCGGGGGAATCGGGAGATAATCGGGAGCTTGCACCGCCGATGGGCTGACAACGACGAGACTAACCCAAGTTTCTTAAGCGATTGTTTGATTTGCGATTTTCGCCTCATTTCCAGCCCCAAAATAGCTGTTCATAAAATCAATTAAATTTATGAAATCCTCGTTAAATCAATGATTTTCAATTTTCCCAAGCCGTTCTGTAGTGCCTAATATTTTCAAGAACTCTTGATTTTCCCCATCCCCGCCCCATGCTCGCGCCCGCATGTTCTTCCGCACCAAAACCATCAAAGGCAGCCGTCTCGTTCAACTCGTCGAATCCTATCGCAAT
>SLAV01000147.1 GCA_007126655.1 Haloferula sp.
ACCCCCATCTCACTCGCATCTACCCCGGTGTCGGCCACTGGATGAACCGCAAATGCGCCGAAGCCCTGCCGTGGATGGCGGAGTTCACCCGCGACCCGTGGCCAGCAAAAATCGTCTGGCACCAGAGCCGGGTCGTCCACCACCGCTTCTATTGGCTGCGCATCCCCGAAGGCACCGCCGAACCCGGCGCCACCCTCACCGCCACCCTCGACGGTCGCGCCATCCACCTCGAAGGCGACGTCCCCGACGGCACCGAACTCCTCCTCTCCGACGCCCTGCTCGACCTCGACGAGCCCGTCGAAATCCGCATCAACGGCGGGCCGCCCGTCGAGCACCGCCCCGTCCGCACCCTCGCCACCATCCGCACCGCCCTCCGGGAGCGCCTCGACCCCGCCGCCACCCCCACGGCCGCCATCACGCTGCCATAACCACATCATTCGAACCCGCTGAATCAAGGGCAGAGGGACATGAGAAACAGCGAGTTCGACAAAAGACTCGCCACGCTGCACGCGCGGTATCTGAAGGCATTCCGCCGGGACCGGTCGCTCATTCACATGGAGCCATGAACCGTTCCGACGTTGCGGATTCCTGCAAGTTCCTCAACGCATTTGCGTATGATCGTTTTCTGAATTAAAACCCTCCGTGTGCAAATTACCGTGAAGTCCTGCCTGAAGTCCTGCCATTACGCATTCGCTCCGATCGTCGCAATTTTCTCGTTGTTCTGCATCGGCTGCGGCGATGGCACCTCCGGCCAGGCATCCGGAACAAAATCCGGCGGGACGACGGCTCCCGACGCCGAACCCGTCAGTGCGACCGTCCCGGTTTCGTTCAACAACGAGATCCGCCCGATCCTTTCCAACAACTGCATCTTCTGCCACGGCCCGGACCCCGACCACCGCGGCGCGGACCTGCGCCTCGACTTTTACGAAGACGCCACCGCCGACCTCGGCGGATACGCCGCCATCGTCCCCGGCGACCGCGGGAAAAGCGAGGTCTGGCGCAGGATCACCGACACCGGGGATCCGATGCCGCCCGTCAAAAGCCACAAAACCCTCACCCCGGAGGAAATCGAACTCATCGGCCGCTGGATCGACGAAGGCGCCATCTATGAAACCCACTGGGCATACGTGATCCCCGAACGCCCGGAAATCCCCGAAGTGGAAAACACCGCATGGCCCGCCAACCCGATCGACCGTTTCATCCTCGCCAATCTCGAAAAGCGGGACATCGAGCCATCGCCCCGCGCCGATCGCCGCACCCTGCTCCGCCGCGCCACCTTCGACCTCACCGGCCTACCCCCCACCGCCGAACAGGCCAGGGCATTTCTCGCCGATGATTCGCCGGACGCCTACGAACGCCTCGTCGATTCGCTGCTGGAAACCACCGCCTACGGGGAACACCTCGCCGTCTGGTGGCTCGACCTCGTGCGCTACGCCGACACCATCGGCCTCCACAGCGACAACCCGCGCTCCGCATGGCCCTACCGCGATTGGGTGATCCGCTCGCTCAACGAAAACATGCCGTTCGACGAATTCACCACCATGCAACTCGCCGGCGACCTCATGCAGCCCGAGCCGACGACCGACATGCTCGTCGCCAGCGCATACAACCGCCTGGCCCTTGCCACCGAGGAAGGCGGTGCGCAACCGATGGAATACGAAGCCATCACCAACACCGACCGCGTCGCCAATTTCACCGACGTCTGGCTCGCCACCTCCGTCTCATGCGCGGAATGCCACGACCACAAATTCGACCCCGTCACCGCACGCGACTTCTACACCATGGCCGCGTTTTTCGCGGACATCGATCACGCCATCATCGGCCAGGACCGCGGCTATGCTGCCCTCAAGCACCCGATCCTCTTCGTTCCCGAAAATGAGGAGCAAGCCGCCAGAATCGCCCCGGTCGAGGAAGCTTATACGGCATTCCTCGAAGCACACCCCGACGCCTGGATGGTTGAGGAATACCTCGCCACACGCCCGCCACGCCCCGCACTCCCGGGTGGCGAAATGCCTGAATATGGCGAGGAATTTCAAAAAATCCTCGAACAACGCACCGAACTCGCGAAATCCGTCCCCCACGTCGTCATCACCCGCCAACGCCCCGAACCCCGCACCGTCCGCGTCCTCGCCCGTGGCGATTGGCAGGACACCACCGGCGAAATCGTCGAGCCAGCCATCCTTGAGTTCCTCGATGGCCCCGTCTCCACCGATGACCACCGCCTCACCCGCCTCGACCTCGCCAAATGGACGATGTCCGCGGAAAACCCGCTCACCGCGCGCGCCATGGTCAACCGGCTTTGGGGCCGCTACCTCGGCACACCCATCTCCGCCGACGCCATCGAACTCGGCAGCCAGGGCGTGCCGCCGACCCATCCGGAGCTGCTCGACTGGCTCGCCGTCGAATTCCGCGAAAGCGGATGGGATCTGCGCCACATCATCCGCCTCATCGTCACCAGCGAGACCTATCGCCAGCTCGCCGACACCCGCGAAGACCTCGCCATCATCGATCCCGACAACCAAAAACTCTTCGCCCGCCAGTCCGCCCTGCGCCTCCCCGCCGAAGCCGTGCGCGACCAGGCGCTCGCCGCCGCCGGCCTGCTCGACGACCGCATCGGCGGCCCGAGCGTCTTCCCATACCAGCCCGATGGCCACTGGGAGCCGCTCAATTTCCCCCGCCGCGAATACCCGACCAGCACCGGCCCGGACCTCTACCGCCGCAGCCTCTACACATGGGCGCAGCGCATGTTCCCGCATCCGCTCATGGTCAGCTTCGATGCGCCATCGCGGGAAAACTGCACCGGCCAGCGCATGATCTCCGTCACCCCCCTGCAGGCGCTCGCCTCGCTCAACGCGCCGGATTTCGTCGAAGCCGCACGCGTCCTCGCCGCCGCCACCGCCCGCACGTCGGAGACCGACGCCGACCGGCTCGACCACCTGTTCTTCCACGTCCTCTCCCGCGAACCCCGCGACAGCGAACGCGCAACCCTGCTCGCGCTGCTGCAAAACCAGCGCCAACGCCACCAGGCCGCTCCCGGCAGCGCCGAAAAACTCATCGCCACCGGCGAAGCACCCGTCCCCACCGACCTCGACCCCGTCGAACTCGCCGCCTGGACGGCCGTCTGCCGCGCCATCCTCAACCTCCACGAAACCGTGACCCGCAATTAGGGTTTCAAATCTCAAATCCCAAACCAGCCATGCACCCGCAACCCCGCCTCGAACCCGTCCTGCTAGACCGCGCCCAGGCAGAGCGCTGCCTGCTCAGCCAGACGCGCCGCAAATTCCTCACCAGCGCATTCGGTTCGCTCGGTTCCCTCGCTCTCGGCACCATGGCCGGCTCACGCCTGATCGCCGGCACCCCGAAAACACACGGCGGGCTGCCAGCGAATTTCCTCACCCACGCCGCCAAGGCAAAACGCGTCATCCACCTCTGCATGGCCGGCGGCCCGAGCCACCTCGAATCGTTCGACTACAAACCCGAACTCGAGCGCAACCACGGCAAGGAAATGCCCGGGCACCTCACCGCGGGCCAGCCGCTCGCCCAGCTCCAGGGCCACGCCCTCAAAGCCTTCCGCCCGCAAACCACCTTCCGCAAATGCGGCGAAAGCGGCATGGAAATCAGTGATTTCTTCCCCCACATCCAGACGCTTGCCGACGACATCTGCGTCGTCCGCTCCATGGTCACCGAGCAGATCAACCACGATCCCGCCCACACCTACTTCAATACCGGCACCATCCGCCCGAACCACCCGAGCATCGGCTCCTGGCTCCTCTACGGTCTCGGTTCGATGAACGAAAACCTGCCCGGCTTCGTCGTCCTCACCAGCGAAGGCGGCGGCCAGGCCCAGCCGATCTCCGCCCGCCAATGGTCCGCCGGCTTCCTCGCCGGCAAATACCAGGGCGTCAAACTCAACAGCATCGGCGACCCCGTCTATTACGTCGGCTCGCCCGACGGTGTCTCCACCCCGTGCCAGACCGAACTCATCGAAGCCATCAACCAGCTCAACCAGGATCACGCCAAAGTTGTTGACGACCCCGACATTTCCGACCGCATCGCGCAATACGAACTCGCCTTCCGCATGCAAATGGCCGTGCCCGAACTCACCGACTTCTCCACCGAAGACCCGCGCGTCATCGCCGAATACGGTTGCACCCCGGGCGACGGCACATTCGCCAGCAACTGCCTGATGGCCCGCCGCCTCGCCGAGCGCGGCGTCCGCTTCATCCAGCTCTACCACCGCGGCTGGGACCACCACGGACAAATCAAGCGGGGCATGGGCGTCGCCTCCAAACTCGTTGACCAAGCCACCACCGCCCTCATCCGCGACCTCAAACGCCGCGGGCTTCTTGAAGACACGCTCGTCATCTGGGGAGGTGAATTCGGCCGCACCCCCATGGCCCAGGGCACCGGGCGCGACCACCACATCAAAGGCTACTCCATGTTCATGTGTGGCGGCGGCGTCAAGTCCGGCCACGTCCACGGAGCCACCGACGAATTCGGCTACAACGCCATCGAGGACCCCGTCCACGTCCGCAACCTGCATGCCACCATGCTCCACCAGCTCGGCATCCACCACGAACGCCTCACCTTCCAGCACCAGGGCCTCGACACCAAACTCACCGGAGTCGAGCCCGCCAAGGTCATCCACCAACTCCTGGCTTGAGCCGTCCCCAAAAAAGACACCCTGACCGGTGATTCGCGAACACATGTCTTTACTGAATCACCGGAGATGCGGCAGGTCTCCGATTCCATGCTTACTTGCAAGTCATAAGGGGTGTTGGCACACATGCCATGATCATGTCATCTAACATATACAGACCGGTGATTTACGTGCGCGGCTATTCTCGTGGTCAAAGCACCGTGGAGGACACCGTGAACCTGCCTTATTATGGTTTCAACCTGGGCAGCACGAAGGTGCGCACGGGTCCCGACCGGACGCCCGAACTCTTGATTTTCGAGAGTCCGTTGGTCCGCCTGTTGCGCGATCATGACTACAAGGACCACTTCGTGCGGGTCAGCGGGACCCGGCTGGATTTCATCAACGAGCCAGCGCCGCCGAAGGAAATGCCCCTGAAGTCGCTTGTGATCTTCCGGTATTACGACGAGACGTCCGATGAGGTCGGCAGCGGGAAGCGGTTCAAAATCGAAGATCTCGCCGGGCAGCTCGCGCGGATCGTCGAGCATGTGCGCAAGGCGACGGGTGCCGGGCGGGTCGATCTGGTCGCGCACTCGATGGGTGGATTGATCTGCCGTTCGTTGATTCAGCGGAAATGGGGTGGGGGAGAAGCCCGCGAGCGAATCGGCCGCTTGTTCACCTTCGGCACCCCGCACAGCGGCATCGAGTTCCAGCATGTGTTCAGGGCGGGCGAGGTGTTGCGCGATTTTTTCGGGCGGTATGACGCGGACACGTTCGGACCGAAGCGGATGCGGGAGTATCTGGGATTCCCCAAAAGACATCCGCGGAGCCGTTTGAAGGAATTGGGCGGCCGCTTCCCTCCATGGAGGGTTTTCTGCCTCATCGGGACGAACGCCGGCGATTATGATGTGGCGTGGGGATGGTCGAGCCGGGCCGCGGGATCCCAAAGCGACGGCCTGGTGAAGATCGCGAATGCGTATGTCCGCGGCTCGAGCCGGTCCTACATCCATCGCAGCCATAGCGGACCCTACGGGATCGTGAATTCCGAAGAGGGATACCAGAATCTGGAGCGCTTTCTATTCGGCGACATGCGCGTGAGGATTTCCCTTGCCGGCGTGGAATTCGACCGAAGGGCCGACGCCTACGCGGACCTGAAATTCGTGTTGCTGGAAAGCGAGGTGGCCCTGCGCGGGGGAGCCGTCCACATCCACGAGCGCCGCGAGGAACACCTTTCCGCCGAAAACATGACACCGGCCGAGCTGGAGGAAAAGGGCGAGACGGTCCACGAGACATTCCTCATGAGGAACAGACGCGTGGAAATCCCCGGCGGCGGCGCGCCGCCCGAATCCCGCTTCCTGGTCCGGCTCCGCCTCATTCCCAAATACACGCGGTCGCGCCTGTTTCGCAGTGACAAGATTTACGCCGGCGACGAGACCCTGTTTGAGACGAGCGTGATCGTCGCCGTGGCGGATGCCGAATCCGGCGGCAGCCGGCGAATCAAGGTGTGGCTGGACGGTCGCGGAGAGGGGGAACCCCATGCGGATGAAAAAATCCACGGCGTGGAAAAGAAGGCCCAATCATACCAGGTGAAACTGAACACGGAAGGCACCGGACTGACAAAAGCCGCTTTACGGTTCGACGTGCAAGCGCACCGGATCGAAGATTGAACAGACCCGGATGAATGGAGGGAAGGGGGGGATGGACATCGGGTTGGATCGGGTGGTGGCCTTCGAAGAAAACGAGTTCGAATACAGATCGCTCTTTCCAGAGACAAAGTTGCCCGAAGCCGATGACTCGACCATCCCGAACATTGGCATCCATGTCTCCCAAATGCGCCTACAGCGAATGCGGGAAAGCGACCCACCGGTCTCCTGTCTGGTGGGGACTCCGAAAGGCCGGCTCACCAAGCTGGAGGATAGCTTGTCAGAAAAACCATGGCACGCCGCCCGCCCCATGGTGAAGGTCAGGCTTCTGTCGCATAATCAAGGGTTTTGGCCAACACCTTTCCGCATCATCCCGCTGCCACCAGTCGCCGTCCATTCCACATTCCGTGCTCCGATAACGGTTGAAAGCGCAGGGTGGTGAATTCGTAATGGAAGTCCTTGCGGTCGCGCTCGCGCATGGCCTGTGAGTGGCGGGCCGGGCGCTCGACGTGACTGTGCCCGCGGACCATGCCGGTCATTTCGCGTTGCGTCCGCCAGATGGAAAATGTGGAGACGGTCCTTGGCATGCGCGAGGCCGGGCACATGGCCGCGACCTGGCGGGCGCCACATCGCCGCCAAGGTCGTGAACGCCGGGGTGACCGCCAGGCTGTAGGTGAAGATCTTCATGGGCGTTTCAGGATCCGGTAGCGCATGCGATAGACCGGCAACGCCCACAGTGAAAGCGAATGTTCCGCCACCAGATACCCGAGGCTGCCGAACACCGGTTTCCATGAACCCCGCACCTCGAATGCGTAGGCTCCTGTCCGCGCGTAGAAATCCGCCACATCGTCATTGAGCGGCAGACCCCAATCGGCGGCGGGTTCGATCAATCCCGCATCGGGATCGCCGCGTCGCACGGTCCATCCATGCTCACGCGCATGTCGCGCGACAAAGTCGTCCGCCGACTCACCGATTTCCCCGACCGGGCCGAGCAACCAATCGTCCAGGCCGGGGCGCATTCTTTTCCCGAGCGCGATATTCCAGCACTGCGTCACCCAATCGCAAGGATTCTGCCATGTGGGAAAGGCCATGTCTCCCGACCACAAAAACCCGCCGTTCATGGCACTGGCAACGACTTTCGCAAACAAGCCTGTCCGATCGCCGGAGGCCCGGCTGAAAAAGTTGATTGGAATCCTCTGCAATTTCGTGAGGCATGAGGGAAAGATCAAACCACATGCACGGCAAAGGTTTTGCTGCCAGCCCATCGGGAAACAAAACATCAGCGTTCTTATTCCTTCCCCTACTGCCCGAGCATTTTCAGGCGGATGTTGCGGAAGCGCATGGTCATCGGGCTGCCGGCGTGGAGCTGGATGGCGAGGATGCCTTCGGAGCGGGCCTCGGGCGCGCGGTCGATCACATCGGTCATCAACACGCCGTTGATCCAGGTGAGGAAATGCGGGCCGGTGGCGCGGATGCGGAATTCGGTCCATTCGCCCTGGTCGTAGGCCTCGGCGAGTTCGGCGGCGTCGCCGAACGTCTCGGTTTCGGTCCGCCCCTCTTCGTCGATGCGCAGGCGTTCGCCGCGTTGTGCGAGCGTGCCGCGGCCTCGCTCCTCGTAGAACGTACCGGTGATGTGGGGGGCGGTGGCGATGTCGGGCTGGTAGCCGCGCACGACAAAATCCCCGAGGTCCGCGGAACGGATCTGGATGCCGGAGTTCGCGGCGGGGGATTCGATTTTGTATTCCAGCACCAGCTCGAAGTCGCCCGGCTCGCCGCCTTCCCAGATCAGGAAGGTGTTGCCCTGCGGACGGTTGTCTTCGGTGGTGTGCGCCAGAATGGTGCCCTCGTCCACACTCCAGAACCGTTCGTCGCCTTTCCAGCCGTCCAGCGATTCGCCGTCAAACAAATCCACGAACGCCGGGTCATCGTCGTCGGCCGGCTGCGGGGCGGGGTCGGCCGTTTCGCCCGGGGCAGCGGGTGCGGTAGTGCTGGTGAAAGCAATGGCCAGGCCAAGGCAGGCGATCACGGATGCCGGACGGGCGCGGAATTTCGGGAACTTCATGGCGGTGGAACGGTATTGTGAGGATGCTGCAGGCGGAATGATGTGCTACTCGCGATCCCGGTTGTTGCCAGCTCCGATTTCATCCTTGCCAGGACCAGGGGGGATTGGCAGACATGATCGAATTATCATGAAAAAAATCATTTACACGATGCTCATCCCGCTCGCCGCCATCGGCTTCGCGCGGTCCGGACCGGCGGACTTGCCGCCGCATGCGATCCCCATTCTGCAAAACTGGCTGTATCAGTGCAGCGAGGCCGTGGAGATCTGTGTCTATCGCGAACAATGGGTGGTCCCCAGCGAGGAAATGCCCAAGGGCATGCTCCTGAAATTCGGCATCATCACCTACGTTCACAAGGGATCGGTGGAGGTCGGCGAGCGCGTGGTGATGGCCACTCTCGTCGAGTATGGCGCCGGGCAGGTTGCCCGCGCGAGGCGGCCATCCGTCCCAGCCGGTCCTACCCGGTGGACGGTGAGTTGCACATGGTGATTTTCAACAAGGAAGACACTCAAAAAAGAAACGGATACCGGGACGTTGGCGACACAATCAACCGGTCCCCGTTCGGCGGAACCTTTCACCGCGCGCTCCTCATTGAAAAAGAACGGGATCCGACGCTGCAGGGGATGCCTCATTGAGGGTTTTTCCCGCCCCCCAGGCTGGCCACCGGATTTTTCCAACAACCTTACCCCCGATGATATTCCGAGTCGCTCGAATCCAGCCAATCGCGGATTCCTGCACTCGGGAACCATTGCGATTTCAGGAAATAAGGATCCACCACACTTGTGGTGGATGGGAATGGGATGTGAATGAGAGAGACGCCAGGCGGCTTGACCATTCACTTTTCATTCTCCCGCACGGCAGGAGCATCAGCCGCCGATGGGCGGACAACGGCGGCACGAACTTTTCCCCGGGAATGAAGGAGTCAGAGACTCCTGCTACGGGAAGTTAGTCAGGAGTTCGCACCGCGCGGGCGGACAACAACGGGACCAACTTTTCCCCGAAAACGAAGGAGTCGGAGACTCCTGCTACGGGGAAGTTGGTCGGGAGTTCGCACCGCGCGGGCGGACAACAACGGGACCAACTTTTCCCCGAAAACGA
>SLAV01000137.1 GCA_007126655.1 Haloferula sp.
CCGGTCTATGTCACCAGCTACCGGATCGGCCGCGTCGAACCGCCGGAAATCGATTTCACCGTCTGCTGCTCGAAGGGTTTCTATGTCCGCACCTACGCACACGACATCGGTGCCAACCTTGGCTGCGGCGGCCACCTCAGCGCCCTGCGCCGCACCCGCTCCGGCAAGTTCACCCTCGACCGCGCCGTCCCCGTCGCCAACCTCAAGACCGCCCCGCGCGAGGAACTGCTCGGCTCGCTCATCTCGCTCGCCGAGATCTCCCTGATGCGCGGGGCGTGACAATCCGCCCGCCGGTTGCCATTCTCCGCGCCAGCGCTTGAAAAGAGCTGTCCGCGTTCGCATCGGGCGCGCGCCGGCACACCCCGATCCATCATGAACCTGAAAACCCTCATCCTTCCGGTGTTTCTCGCAGCCGCACCGCATGGCGCGGGACAAAACCCCGACTGGCAGCCCGCCGAAACCCCGCGCGCCGACGGCTTCCGCGGCATCTGGTATGATCTCGGCCAGCGCTCCGAATTCGGATCGAAATACTCCGGCGGCCTCGGCACCTACACCGCCAACCACGTGCCGATGGCGCACTATGTCAAGGAGGTCAACCGCACCTACCTCACCTGGGGCGGCACCCCGTCCGCCGACAAGCGCGAGCTGCAAATCCTCGTCTCCTATTACAATCACGACACCGGCAAGGTCGCCCGCCCGGTCGCCGTCCAAGACCGCAGCCCGGTGGACGATCCGCACGACAACGGCTCGCTGGCCATCGATCCCGACGGCCACCTCTGGGTGTTCGTGAGCGGTCGCGGCGCGCGGCGGCCCGGCTCCGTCTTCCGCAGCAAGGAACCGCACGCCATCGACGAATGGCTGCGCCTGCCCGACTGGGAATTCACCTACCCGCAGCCGTGGTGGTTCGGCGAGGAGGGATTGTTCCACACCTACACCCGCTACACCGACGGTCGCGAACTCTACTTCCGCACCAGCCGCGACGGAGTGGAGTGGGGTGAGGAACAAAAACTCGCCGGTCTCCGCGGCCACTACCAGACGAGCCACCGCGAGGGCGACCGCGTCCTCACCGCCTTCAACCGCCATCCGAACCGCAACGTGGACCGCCGCACCGACCTCTACTACATGGAGACCGCCGACATGGGAAAAACCTGGACCACAGCCTGCGGCGGGGAAATCGCCACCCCGGTCACCGCAATCCGCAACCCCGCCCGCATCCGCGACTACTCCGGCAATGAGGACCCGGCGGACAACGCCCTGGTTTACATCAGCGACGTCAACGCCGATGCGGAAGGCCGCCCGGTCATCCTCTACATCACCAGCAAACACCACCAGCCCGGCCCCGGCGGCAACCCGCGACTCTGGAAAATCGCCCGCTGGACCGGCGACGAATGGCTCTTCCACGAAGTGGCCCCCGCCCTGCACAACTACGACATGGGCTCGATCTATATCGAGGACGACGGCACCTGGAAAATCATCGCCCCGATCGGAGCGGGTCCGCAAAAATGGGGCACCGGCGGCGAAATCGAACTTTGGACCAGCGGCGACCAGGGAGCGACCTGGCAAAAACAACGGGCCGTCACCTCCGACAGCCCGCGCAACCACAGCTACGTCCGCCGCCCGATCCACGCCCACCCGGATTTCTATGCATACTGGGCCGATGGGGATGCCGACACCTTCTCCGTCTCCGAACTCTGGTTCACCAACAAGGCCGGCGACAAACTCTGGCACCTCCCATACGACATGGACGGGGATTACGCGAAACCCCAGCGCCACCATCCGTAGGCGCGGTCGTGAGACCGCGGCGATAGGCCTTGCGACACCCACCCTCCCCGTTCTCAAGAACGGGCCTACAAAACGCGCCTCCCCCGTAGGCGCGGCCGTTAGACCGCGGTGATCAGCCTGCCGACGCCCACCCTCCCCCGTTCTCACGAACGGGCCTACATCCGCACGACGCCCCCATAGCCCCGCGGACTACCCGCCTCCCGCCGGATCCCCGCCGCTTGCCAGGATCGCGATGTCCTCCTCGTCGGGCGCGGTCCGGTAGATTCGGAGATCGTCGATGTCACACCGGGACGCATGGCTCTGCCAGAGCCGCGGGTCGTGGTGGGTGCCGATGATCAGGGCGTCATCCGCTGCCGGCCCGGGCAGAACCGGAACGGACATGCTGTCCGGCTGTTCGATGCCATCAATGAAAATCCTGACCCGGGTTCGCCCGTCCGTTTCCGGCCCAAAGACGAATGCAAGGTGATGCCATGTGTGATAATCGAGTCGTGACGCGGCTGACAAGTGGTACTCCCGGTCCATCCCTCCGCGGATCGAGAGATGCGCACCCTCCCTTCGCGGACTGACCGCGACCGACCAGCGGCCCAGATCCTCGCGGGTGGTGGCTCCCCAGCTGACCAGGCAGTAGCGCCTCTCGCTCCGCGCCTCCTGCAAGCGGACCCAGAACGAAAGAGCGCCGGACGGGCGGTGATGATACTCCGACCAACCCATGATCTCCAGGTGGCTGCCGCTGCCGTCGAAGCTGACGGCCCTTCCAAGACGGCCCGGCGTCCTGCGGATCTCACCGCCATTGACGATGACTTCGCGCACCCGGGCCGGAAGCGGACCCGTGGCGGCGAAGGCCCCGTCGTCATCGATCCGGTTGAAATCGATGGCCACATGATCGAGGCGGTCGGGCAGTTGGCGCGGGAACCGGTCGTCGCGGAACGGAATCATGGAGTAGCCCGTGGCAGTGTTGTCGTCCTCCCGGTAGGCTTGGCCGGGGCGCGGATCCGTGGCCCGCCTGAAGGTGCCCGCCCGCCGTTGGGTGGTCACCCGGCCGTCTATCAGGTGGATCTCCGCCGCGCCGTCCTCGGGCGCGATGATGCCGAAACTGGTGCCGAGATCGACCACTTCGGACCGCGGAAGGGTGAGCCTGAACCCCTCCGCCTCCGGTCTTTCAATCTCGAAAAATCCAATCCCGTGATCCATCAGCAGGGCGTTGCCCCCGGTGAAATTCATCCCGGCCGGCGCCTCGATCACCGCCCTGACTCCCTGCGGGAAAACCAGCTCGACGGTCCCCCGTTCGAGCACCAGCCGGTCGCCGGGAACGATCCCGGATTTCCCATCGCTCTCCGAAGCCCGCACAAGCCGGGAAACCGCGCCTTCGTTGAAACGGAGGGTCGCCACCGGCTCCGGGGATTCGCGCAGGTAGCCCAGTCCGGCGAACATCAGCAGACCGGTGGCCGCGATGCCGAGGCTGGCGATCGAGATCCGCCGGGTCCTGCGACGCCGGAACTCTTCCACAACCTCCGCCCGGCGGCGCAGGGCGGCCTGCGACTGGCGGAGAGCGCCATAGTGCCATTCCAGTTCGCCATGCAGCAGCGCCTCGCGGGCATACAGCTCCATCGCCTCCGCATCGCGCTTGAGCAGCTCGCGGACGCGCCCCTCCTCCGCGGATGGCAGCGATCCATCCACGGCGGCGGTCACCAGGTTTCTTTCCTCGCGGGTCATGTCGGCGCGGTGCGGGCCAGGGTGGATTCGATGCAGAGCCGCAGCTTGTGGCGGATCTTCGAGAAAACATTCTGCAGCGCGCTTTCCGAGCGCCCGGAATCCCGTGCGATCCGGCGCACCGTGAGATTCCGCTGATAGCGTTGTGCCAGCAGACCGCGTTCTCCGGTGTCCAGCTTCTCCACGCAATGTTCGAGGGCGGCGAGCCTGCGGTCGGGGGTTCCGCCCGCGGCCTCTCCGAGCGAGGCCGCCAGTTTCTCCGCCAATTCGGTATCGACGATCAGCGGGTGGTGACGCTTCCTGCGCCGCGAGTGATCCACCACCTTGTGGTAGGCGATGCGTGTCGCATAGGCGTAGAAATTCGAACCCGGCCGGAAGCGGTTCGCGCTCGTCCACAGCGCGATGTTGGTCTCCTGCACGATGTCCTCCGCATCCTCGGCGCTCGGGACCATGGCGCGCACAAACGCGTAGATCGCCGCCTGATGCTTCGAGATCAGCGCGATGTATTCGGCGGTTTCGGAAGGAATTCGCGACATGCTGGAAGCCGGACGGGAGCCGGTCCGGCGGCTGGTATGCCCACGATATAAACGCCTTCCGCCGCGAAATATCACGCGAAAACGCCCCGCGCACCGGCCGGTGCCTCCGGCTCCGGTTCTCGCCGCAGGCGCAAAGGTGTTGTGAAATCGCAGCGGCCGATCCCTCCCAATCCCGCAAACGAGCCGGCATTCTCACGAAAAATTCCCGATTCTTGAAATCCGGCGGTGATACTTTTCATGTGAGCGCGTTTATCCACCGGAAGCCCTTTCCTCACAAAACCCGAACCGATCCGGTCCCATGAAAATCCGCACCCACACCCGCATCCTCCATTCCCTCCTCGCGACCATTGTCGCGTCCCTTGCAATTCCGGCGCACGCCGCCACGGTCGCCCACTGGCGCTTCGAGGGTAGCGATTTCCTTGCCGATTCATCAGGCAACAACCATGGCCTGACGAACAACGGCAGCGTCACCCAGGTTGCCACCACCTTCCCGAACCCGGTGCTTCAGACCGGGCAGGCGAACTTGAACGCCGCGAGCTTCGACGGCTCGAACTACCTCTCCGCCGCCGACAACAACGCCTTTACCAACAGCCAGTTCACCCTCGAGGCGTTTTTCTCGCCGAGTTCGCTTCCTGGCAGCACCGAGACCCGCACCATTGCGGGGCATTTCGGCTCGAGTGGTTCCTTCGATAACCAACGCAGCTACGGTCTGTTCGTAAGAGGCAGCAGTCTCCGGGTGATGATGTCCAATAATGGCGCGGGTTTCGGCAACGTTCGCATTTGGGATGTGGGAACCATTGCGGCAAACGCTCGGTATTATGCCGCGATGGCAGTGGATACCAGCACCCAGACCGCAACGATCTATCTTCAGGATTTGAGCACCGATACCTTGCAGGTTTTCGTTCAGACAGACGCATTCAGCACCCTGCACAACTCCACCGCTCCTTTCACGATTGGTTCAACAGGCCAAGGGACCGCCTTGTGGCAGGGCATGATCGATGAAGTGCGGCTCTCGAATGTCAAACTCACCCAGGATCAACTGCTTGTGATCCCCGAACCCTCCGCAGCACTGCTGGGCGGCTTGGGCCTGCTGGCCCTGTTCCGCCGCCGCCGCTGAGGATCAGCGGCGATGATTCTGCAACTCAGTATTCAGATCCGAGCCGCATCCGGTCGCCATCGATCCGATGCGGCTCTTTTTTACTCTTCCGCATCATGATTTCGGAAACCATGAAAGCGCGCCAAGGAGGGGCGATCCTTCATCGCCCGAGGATGGGGAAGCGAATGGCGGAGATGCGAAGCACTATTCATTCTCCTCATCATCCGCATCGGCGAAGATGGTTCGCCGTTCCTTGACGCCACCTTTCCGCAGACATGATGCGGAGGAGTATATTACCTCTTTTGCACCCGATGAAATACCGTATATCGCTCATCCCCGCCCTTGCCCTGTTGCTTCTGGCAGCAGCGTCCGCCCATGCCGACACCGTCGCCTACTGGCGTTTCGAGGATGGAAACTTCCTTGGCGATTCCGCTGGTGGCAACCACCTCACCAACCAAGGCAGTGTCACTCAGGTGGACGCCACCTTCTCAAACCCGATCCCCCAGACCAGTCAGGATAACGAGAACGCCGCGAGCTTCAGCGGCTCGAACCATCTCTCCGCCACCGACGACGATGAATTCACCAACAGCCAGTTCACTCTCGAGGCGTTTTTCTCGCCGAGTTCGATTCCCAGCGGCGTCACCCGCGTGATTGCCGGGCATTTCGGCTCGGATGCCCCTTTCGCGAATCAACGCAGCTACGGTCTGTTTGTGAGAGACACGAGCCTCCGGGTGATGATGTCCGACAGTGGGGCGGGTTTCGGCAACGTTCGGATTTGGGATGTAGGCAGCATCGCGGTGGGCGGGCGGTATTATGCCGCCATGGCGGTGGATACCAACACCCAGACCGCGACAATTTATTTACAGGATTTGGATACCGATACCTTGCAGGTTTTCGAGCGGACCAACGCCTTCAGCAACATCCACAACTCCACCGCGCCCTTCACGATTGGAGCGACGGGCCAAGGCGGTGCGCTGTGGGAGGGAATGATCGACGAGGTGCGGTTGTCGAACGTGAAGCTCGATGAGGCGGATCTGTTGATCTCCGCACCGCCCGCAAACCTTCTGGCCGACTGGGAATTCGAAGATGTGCCCGGCTTCCTCGCCGACTCGAGCCCTGCCGATGTTGATCTTGCGGTCGCCGCGCCCACCGTCAGCCAATCCGAGTCCACTCATTTCTGGGGAAAATCCGCGTCTCTCTCCGGCGGCGGCCACCTTGTGGCGGATGACATGCCCGCGTGGGATGCCTCGGCCATGACCGTGGAAGTCCTCTTCCGCGCCGATGAGGTTTCGGGCGACGACACCCAGGTGCTGGTGGGGCGTTGGAATGCGGAGACCGACCAGAAGTCCTGGGCGCTCGGTATCAACAGCGGAAACATCCGATTCCTGCAAAGCTCCGACGGTGCCGATACGATCACCCACGACGTGCTCGATGTCGCCGCCGGTAGGGATTACCACCTTGCCGTAATCGTGGACGGATCGGAGGGAACCGTCTATCTCAGAGACCTCGAAGAAGACACGTCCTTCGCCACCGCCGCGATCAGCGGGCTGGCCACCCCGCCGCACGGCGCATCCGCCCCGCTCACCATCGGTGCCACCGCCCAGCCAAGTGCCCCATTCACTGGCTTGATCGGGCGGGTCCGCCTGCTTGACGGTCCCGTTTCCCAGGCGAATTTCATTGCGACGCCGCCCCCGCTGCCGCCGCCGCCCCCACCGGTGGGCGAGACGCCCACTTGGCAGGAATTCCGCGACGCGCGCTTCGGCTCCGCAATCACCCCCGACGCCCACCCCTTTGCCGATCCGGATGGCGACGGCATCATCAACCTCCTCGAACACGCATTCGGCGGCGACCCGCTCGTCCACGGCACCGCCATCATGCCGACCGCCGGTTTTTCCGCCGTGCCGGACGAACTCACCTTCTCGTATCCGAAATTCGCAACCGATCTCGATTACCTCGCCGAGTGGTCGCCCGACCTCTCACCCGGAAGCTGGAGTCCGCTCGGCTTTACCGAGGAAATCCAGGATCCGGCAAGCGAATGGTTTTCCCGCAGCCTGATCCTCGATCCAGCCCAACCCCGCGCGTTCATGCGCATGGGTGTTGCACTGCAGGATCCGAAAAACCTTGCGGATTTTCCCCAGGCCGGCGGTTTTCGCGGCATCTGGTTCGATCTCGGGCAAACTTCCGAGTTCGGCTCGAAATACTCCGGCGGGCTCGGCACCTACACCGCCAACCATGTGCCGATGGCTCATTACGTGCCCGAAGTGAACCGCACCTACCTCACCTGGGGCGGCACCACCGAGGTGGACCAGCGCCGCCTGCTCATCCTCGTCTCCTACTTCGACCACAACACCGGCGAGGTCGCCCGGCCCGTCCTCGTCCACGACCGCAGCCCGGTCGATGATCCGCACGACAACGGCTCGCTCACCATTGACGAGGAAGGACACCTATGGATCTTCGTAAGCGGCCGCAGCAACCGGCGCCTCGGCAATGTTTATCGCAGCAAGGTGCCCTACGGCATCCACGACTGGGAGCGCCTGCCCGACTGGGAGTTCACCTACCCGCAGCCGTGGTGGTTCGATGGCGACGGACTGTTCTTCACCTACACCCGCTACACCGCCGGGCGCGAGTTGTATTTCCGCACCAGCCGCGACGGCATCACCTGGGAGGCCGAGCAGAAGCTCGCCGGCATCGGCGGCCACTACCAGACCAGCGACCAGGTCGGCGACCGCATCCTCACCTCGTTCAACCGCCACCCCGGCGGCAACGTGGACCGCCGCACCGACCTCTACTACATGGAAACCGCCGACATGGGTGAAACATGGACCACCGCCGACGGCACCCCGCTCGCCATCCCGCTCACCGCCGCCAACAATCCGGCGCGCATCCGCAACTACTCGACCAACGCCGACCCCGACGACAACGCACTGGTTTACATCTGCGACATGACGGCCGACGAGGAAGGCCGCCCCGTCATCCTCTACATCACCTCGAAAAACCACCAGCCCGGCCCCGGCGGTAACCCGCGCTTCTGGAAGATCGCCCGCTGGACCGGCACCGAATGGCTGTTCCATGAGGTTGCCCCCGCCCTGCACAACTACGACATGGGCTCGATCTACATCGAGGAGGATGGCATCTGGAAAATCATCGCCCCCATCGGCGCAGGCCCGCAATACTGGGGCACCGGCGGCGAGGTCGAGGTCTGGACCAGCACCAACCAGGGAGTCACCTGGCAAAAACAGCGCGCGGTCACCAGCGATAGCGAACGCAACCACAGTTATTCCCGCCGCCCGCGCAACGCCCACCCGGATTTCTACAGCTACTGGGCCGATGGCGATGCCGACTCGTTCTCGGCCTCCGAACTCTGGTTCACCAACAAGGCCGGCGACAAACTCTGGCGCCTCCCCTACGACATGGACGAGGATTTCGCGAAACCCGAACGCCACCACCCGTAGGCGCGGTCGTGAGACCGCGACGATTGGCCTGGCGACGCCCACCCGCTGCCCCGTTCTCACGAACGGGCCTACAACGCGGTTCTCCCGTAGGCGCGGTCGTGAGACCGCCGCGATTGGCTTGGACGCCCATCCTGCCCGTTCTCCCCAACGGGCATACATCCGCGCGCCCCCCACAGCCCCGCAGGCTACCCGCCTCCTCCGGGATCCCCGCCGCTTGCCAAGATCGCGACTTCCTCCTCTTCGCCGATAAGGTGCGGTAGATTCGGAGACCTTCGATGTCACTGCGGGACGCGTGGTTCTGCCCGAGTCATATCTCGTGGTAGGTGCCGGATTGCCGCGGGGATTTTCCGAGATCCGTGGATGGATGTCGATCGGGCGGCGGTTCAATCGAAAGACCCGAAAGCGGCGTGCTTGACCCGGCTGCGGTTATCCCAGGCTACAAGTCAGGGGACATTGCCGGGATGGCCGATTTGCGAAAATATGCATAACCGATTGGCCACCAGCTTTGTGGGATATTCCGTGGAGCGTAGCGGATTCGAACCGCTGACCCCTTGCATGCCATGCAAGTGCTCTACCAACTGAGCTAACGCCCCTTCACGGAGTGGTGCCCGGCAATGTGGGCGGACGGCAGGTCTATCGATGGCCGCGCCGGGATGCAAGAGGATTTTGGGGATTCGCGCGAAAATCGCCACGGCTTTATTTTTTGCCCGCCGTAATTCAAGGAATGGCTGGGATTTTCGAAAAATCCTAGACAAAGCGCCCGCAATTCGCTTGGTTGGGGTGCGATGAAAGCCAAAAACCATGACCAA
>SLAV01000109.1 GCA_007126655.1 Haloferula sp.
GACCCGCCACAATAAAAAACTCCGTTGCAAAAACCCGGTCATTCAACAACGGCAACAGATCCGCATCCGCATCCGCAACCGTCAGTGCGACATCCGCCTCGTTGTTCCTCGTGAATTCCTTCGCCTGGATGCGCGCCTCGATCGCCGTCTGCACCACGCCCTTGATGCGGAACAAACGCTCCATCGTCGCACTTGCCCCGCCCGGCACGAACGCCGCGTCCGCCACCGGGAAGTCCTGCTCGTGCACGCTGCCCACGGTGAACCCAGCGTGCTCCCACGCTTCGTCCGCCGTGTAGGCCAGGATCGGCGCGAGCAGCTTCGCCAGCGTCGTGAAAATGTCGTGCATCGCCGCCTGTGAGGCAAGCCGGCGCGGTGAATCCGCCGCATCACAATACATCCGGTCCTTCAGCGCGTCGATGTACAGCGCGGACAGGTCCGTCGTGCAGAACTGATTGAGTGCGTTGAACACCTTCCGGAACTCATAGGTCTCATACGCCTTGAGGCACTCGGCGGTGACCGCGTGCAGCCGTTCGAGAATCCACCGGTCCAGCAACGTGTATTCCGGATTCTCCGGCGGCTGATAACCATCGAGATTTCCGAGAAGGATTCGCAACGTGTTTCGCAACCGGCGGTAGGGCTCCGCCACCTGTTTGAAAAGATCCTCTCCGAACGGCACCTCGTTCTGCCAATCCACCGAGGAAACCCACAGCCGTACGATGTCCGCGCCATATTTGTTGTAAAAGTGGGCGACGTCGATCGGCTTGCCGGCCTTTTCGGCCTCCGACTTCGAGAGCTTCTTCTTGTCCTTGTCCACCACGAATCCGTGGGTCATCACCGTCTTGTATGGCGCGGTGCCACGCCAGCCGACGCTCAGCATCAGCGAACTCTGGAACCAGCCGCGATGCTGGTCGGTCGCCTCAAGATACAAATCGCACGGCGCATGCAACTCCGGGTGCGCGTCCAGCACGGCAACGTGCGAGCAACCCGAGTCGATCCACACGTCGAGTGTGTCGCGGCATTTCTTTACGCCCGGCGGCAGGCCCAGGCGCTCTGCGATCTCCGCGTCGCTGTGCTCGAACCAGAAGTTCGTCCCCTCCGTCTCCACCAACTCCGCCACCTTGCGCGCGAGATCGGCTGAAAGGATTGCCTTGCCGTCCGCATCAAAAAACACCGGCAGCGGCACCCCCCACGTCCGCTGGCGGGAGATGCACCAGTCCGGCCGCGACTCGACGGTGCCGTAAATCCGGTTCCGCCCCCACGCCGGCAGCCACCCGACTTTGTCGATCTCCGAGAGCGCCTCGCCGCGCAACGTGTCCAATGAAATGAAAAACTGCTCAACCGCGCGGAAGATGATCGGCGTCTTCGACCGCCAGCAATGCGGATACGAGTGCTTGTAAACCTCCCTTCCTAACAGATGGCCGCTTTCCTCAAGCATCCCGATGATCCGCTCGTTCGATTCGAGAACATGCGTGCCCACCAGCTCGGGCAGACCGCATTCGGCGGTGAACCTGCCTTCGTCGTCCACCGGCGAAAGCACATCCAGCCCGTTCTGCTGGCCGGACACATAGTCTTCCGCGCCGTGGCCCGGCGCGGTATGGACGATCCCGGTGCCCGTCTCGGTAGTCACATAATTCGCCAGGATCACCTTCGACGCGCGGTCGAGGAAGGGATGGCGTGCATCGAGACCATCAAGCTCACGTCCTTTGATTTCCGCCAAGGTCGTTTCAAGTGCAAAGCCGGTCTTCTCCGTGAATGCCTCAATCAACTCGCGCAAGATCACCAGCGTCTCGATGCGCCCGCCACTGCGGAATGAGCCCGCCAGATAAGTGAATTCCGGATGCACCGCAAGGCCGAGGTTCGCAGGCAGCGTCCACGGTGTGGTCGTCCAGATCGCCATCGACGCGTCCGCCGGAAGCATCCCGTTCTTCTGCATCGGAAATTTCACGAACACCGCCGGGCTTTCCTTGTCCTTGTATTCCACCTCCGCCTCCGCAAGCGCCGTCTGCGCGCCGTAGGACCATTGCACCGGCTTCTTCGACTGATAGACCACGCCGGATTCAACCAGCTTCGCAAACACCCGCAGAATGCCGGCCTCATACGCCGGATCCATCGTCAGATACGGATTTTCCCAATCACCAAACACACCGAGACGCCGGAATGAATTGCGCTGGATGTCGATGAACTTGTTCGCGAACTCCCCGCTGCGGCGGCGGATCTCCGCCGGCTCCAGCCCGGCCGCCTCCTTCACCACCTTGAACTCGATCGGCAGCCCGTGGCAGTCCCAGCCGGGAATGAACGGCACGGTGTGCCCGAACATCGTCTTCGACTTCACCACCAGATCCTTGAGCAACTTGTTGAGGGCGGTGCCCATGTGGACGTCGCCATTCGCGAATGGCGGGCCGTCGTGCAGAATGAAAGCCGGAGCCCCCTGCTCCCGGCGGCGGGCGAGGATTCTGCGGTAAAGGCCGGCTTTCTCCCACGACTCCAGCCGCTTCGGTTCGTTCTTCACGAGGTCGCCACGCATGGGGAACGTGGTTTTGGGTAGAATAAGGGTGTCCTTGTAATTCGCGTCGGCACTCATGGCAGGGGGCGCGGACGCTAGCAATCGCGCCGGAGGGGGTCAACCTCGGGAATGACCCGGAGACAAGGACTGGCGAAACCCGAATCGCAACCTGTTTCACGTATTAAAAATATTCGGATTGGTTAAACATTTTTCTGGTCACGCATCGCCCGATTTCATATGAGGCGACTCACAACGCACCAATCCCGATCATGAGCACCACATCCGAGCGCACCCATGCCGTCCGAATCCGCCACTCCGACGAGTTGGACATGCTGACGCCCATGAACGCGCGCGGCGGGCGCTCCGATGAATACGAGGACAAGTTGCAGGCCGCGCAGCGCGAACTGGAGCGCATCCAGCAGGAACGCGAGGAACTGGAGCGCAAGAAACGTGAGGTCGAGGAACTCAACGCCCGCAGACGCACCTTCATCGCGCAGCAGGCCGAACTGATCGACAAGCTCGGCACCGCCCTCACCCGGATCGACCGCACGCTCTTCGAGATTCGCGAGGAGGCCGATGATCTGGAGCAGTGCAGGACATGCTTCGCCGGCCATCTCGACAAACTGGAGAAAATCAAACCCGAAGGCTGGAGCAGCGACAGCATGCCGGACAAACTCGAACGCTCGACCCTGATTCTGGACGCCGCCACCGATGACTTTGATTCCGCGGCCGCCCATTTCAACAACGGCCGCAGCGGTGCCATCTTCGGCGAGCCCTCGAAGCGCACGCGCGCGAAGCTCGGCCTGCCCTCGGAGTTCGCCGTGAACCTGCGCAACGGCTTCGCATTCAACCTCCCCGTCATCATACTCGGCACCATCGCCTTGCTCGTCTATCTCACCCGATGACCCGCCGGAAGACCAACATCGATCACGACGACGGGTCCAGCGTCCAGCTCGACCTGCAGCTCGCGGAACTCACGGCGAAGGAACGACTGCTCAAGGAGATGCCCGACAGAATCCGTCGCGAGAAAATCGAAAGTGAAATGACAATCCCCCCGTGTGAAGAACTGGAGGAGCGCAAACGCGCGCGGCGTCACGAGGAACTGATCGTCACACGCGGCCAGGTCCAGAATGCGGTCCGCGAGCACGACCGCAGCCTGCTTCTGCTCATTTTGCTGGTCGCATGCACACTCTCACTGGGATGGTGGGCGTTCCAACTCATGGCGGGATGACTTGCGCTTGTGAATCCGCCACCCCGTGCAAAGGCTCCCTGCGGTGAAAATCGAACTCCTCAATACCGGCAGCGAGCTGCTGCTGGGAACCACCATGAACACGCACGCCGCATGGATCGGCGGCAGACTCCTTCAGATTGGCCTGCGCGTTTCGCGGCAGACCACCGTGCCGGACGGCGAGCCGATCCGCGAGGCACTCGCCGAAGCCATCGCCCGCGCCGACGTGGTGATCGTCACCGGCGGCCTAGGCCCCACAAGTGACGACCTCACGCGCGAAGCCGCGGCCGGACTGCTCGGCATCGAGCTGATCACGGACGAGGCCGCGCTGCGTTCGCTGGAAGCCTTTTTCGCACACCGGGGCAGGCCAATGGCGGATGCGAATCTCAAACAGGCGTTGGTGCCCGTGGGCGCGGATGTCCTGCCGAATCCCCATGGCACGGCCCCGGGAATTTACATTCCCCCGCGCATGACCGCCGGTCATGGCTGCGCCGTATTCCTCCTGCCGGGACCACCGCGCGAATTGCAACCGATGTTTCACGAAGAGGTGATGCCGCGCCTACGCGCGCTGGCGGGTGGAACGAAACCACCGGAAATGAAGGTGCTGAGGTTCACCGGCATCGGGGAGAGCGATTTCCACCAGGGCGTGGATGCCACCCTGGCGGCCATCCCCGGCCTCGAAGTCGGATACTGCGCGCGCATCGCGGAACTCGACCTGCGCCTCATCGGCCCGCCACAGGCGGTGCTTGCCGGCACCGAGGCGGTGCTCGGCGCGTTCCGCGCCCGATGTTTCAGCGAGGAAGGCCGCGATCTCGAGGAAACCATGGTGCGGATGCTCGCGGAGCGGAAATTCACACTCGCCACCGCCGAAAGCTGCACCGGCGGCATGATCGCACACCGAATCACCAACGTGCCCGGAGCCAGTGCGGTCTTTGCCCATGGATTTGTCACCTACTCGAACGAGGCCAAGACCGCCCTGCTCGGCGTCCCGCAAGACACGCTCGCCTCCCATGGCGCGGTAAGCGCCGAAGTCGTCCGGGCCATGGCCGCCGGCGCGCTCCGCAACGCGGGAGCAGACATCGCGGTGGCGGTGAGCGGCATCGCCGGCCCGACCGGCGGCAGCCCCGATAAACCCGTCGGCACCGCCTGGATCGGCCTCGCCACCCGCGACGGTCACCACCACGAAACCAAAGTCTTCCAACCCCGCGGCCGCAGGGATTTCAAACTCGCCGTCAGCCAGGCCGCCCTCGACGAAATCCGCAAAACCCTCTCCCCGTGACCCTCCAAAACTCAAATAATCTTCCAGTACTCAATAAATATTTTCCAGGATAATTATATAATTTTCTATCCAAGACATGCGCGCTACGGATTGGCGAATCCTAGGCTTTGACGAGCCACGCGTTCCGCGTTATGGCCCGCGCCTGCCCATGAACGAATCCCTCTCCGCGATCCAAGCCGATGCCCTCGCACGCATCGACGCCGCCGAAGACCCGCGCGCGCTCGAAGAGGCCCGCATCGCCAGCATCGGCAAAAAAGGCGCGCTCAGCCTCGCCGCCGCCGCCATCAAGGACATTCCGAAGGAGGAAAAGGCGGCCTATGGCCAGTCGGTCAACAGCGCCCGCGCAGCCATCACCGCCGCAATCGAGGCCAAGCAGGCCGCCCTTCAGGATGCGGCGGACCAGTCCGCGCTGGCCGGCATTGACCCGACGATGCCCGGCCGCCCGCTGCCGACCGGTGCGCTGCACCCGCTCACCCTGATCCGCGACGAAGCGGTCGGCATCCTCCGCCGCATGGGGTTCGCACTCGCCGACGGACCGGAAATCGAGGACGAATTCCACTGCTTCGACGCGCTCAACACCCCGGCGGACCATCCCGCCCGCAACGAGAAGGACACGTTTTACTTCGACTCCGGAAAACTTCTCCGCACCCACACCTCCAGCGTGCAGATCCGCACCATGGAAGCAGACGCGCCGCCCGTCCGCATCATCGCGCCCGGATCCGCTTACCGTCGCGACGAAATCGACGCCACCCACCTGTCCGTCTTCAACCAGCTCGAAGGCCTCTACATCGACCGCGACGTCTCGCTGCCGGACCTCAAGGGCACCCTCGAATATTTCCTGCACGAACTTTTCGGCCCGTCCACCGGCGTGCGCTTCCGGCCCCATTTCTTCCCGTTCACCGAACCCAGCTTCGAGATCGACGTGAAACTGGAAATCAAAGGCCAGACCCCGCGCTGGATCGAGGTGGCCGGGTGCGGCATGGTCGATCCCGCCGTCTTCAAGGCCGTCAACGGCTCGCGCGGTGACAACGCGTACGACCCCGCCGTCTGGACCGGATTCGCATTCGGCATGGGCCTCGACCGTCTCGCCATGATCCGCTGGGGCATCAAGGACATCCGCCTGCTGATCGAAAACGACGCGCGCTTCCTCAGTCAGTTCGCCTGACGGCTAGACACTCAATCCAAGATCCCAATGAACATTTCCCTCAACTGGCTGTCCACCCATCTCGATCTTTCCGACAAGTCGGTCTCCGACATCGACGACCTGCTCACCTTCGCCGGCGTCGAAGTCGAGGGTGTCGTTCCCAAAGGCGTCGCCTCGGATAAAATCGTCGTCGCCGAAATCAAGGAAGCCGAACCCCACCCGAACGCCGACCGGCTCAAGGTCACCCGCGTCGATTGCGGCGAAGGCGAACTCCGGCAGATTGTTTGCGGCGCGAAAAACTACAAGGTTGGCGACAAGGTGCCTTGCGCGCTGCCCGGAGCCGAACTTCCCGGCGGATTCACCATCGGCGAGACCGTGATGCGGAAGGTCGAGTCCAGGGGCATGCTCTGCGCGGCCTCCGAAATCGGCCTCACAGACACTGAAGACGGCCTGATGATCCTGCCGCCGGACGCGGAAATCGGCAAGTCGGTGAAGCAACTCTTCGATTCCGATACCCTCCTAGAACTTGAAGTCACGCCGAACCGCCCGGACCTGCTCGGCCACTACGGCATGGCACGCGAACTCGCCGCCCTGCTGAAAACCCCGCTCAAGCCGCTCGACATCCCGGCGAGGGAAACCACGCCCGCATCCGGCGTCCGCACCGAAGCCCCGGATGCCTGTCCGCTTTACACCGCCGTCAGGATCACCGGCGTCAGCGTCGGGGAATCCCCCGTGTGGCTCAAGCAGCGCCTCGAAGCCATCGGACTGCGGCCGATCAACAACATCGTCGATGTCACCAACTTCGTGCTCCACGAACTCGGCCAGCCGTTGCACGCGTTCGATGCCGCCAAACTTTCCGGCGCAATCGTTGTTCGACAGGCCGCCGAAGGCGAATCCTTCCTCGCGCTCAACGAATCCCGGCACGCCCTCACGCCGGACGACCTGTTGATTTCCGACGAATCCGGCGCCGCCCTCGCCCTTGGCGGCATCATGGGGGGACTCACCAGCGGCGTCACGGAATCCACCACCGAAATCGTCCTCGAATCCGCCTATTTCACGCCGCGGGGAATCCGCCGCACCTCGCGCCGCACCGCGCTCGGCTCGGATTCATCATACCGCTTCGAACGCGGAGTCGATCCACAGGGCGTGCTCACCGCATCGTCGCTCGCGGTCCGGTTGATCCTTGAAACCGCTGGCGGCACTGCTGAAGGCACCACCGAAGTGGCCGGCGAGGCCCCCGTCCTCACCCGGCCCGTCGCACTCGATGCGGCCCGCCTCGATCAATTGATGGGTGGCTCCATTCTGTTGCCCGATGCGGAAAAAATCCTCACCCGCCTCGGCCTCACCAAGCTCCCGGACGGCACCTGGGACGTCCCCTCGTTCCGCGCCGACCTGCGGCGCCATATCGACCTCGTCGAGGAAATCGCCCGCGTTCACGGCCTGGCAAACGTCCCGGCCCGTCTGCGGGGCACCTTCGCACCGGCCAGCCCGGTCGATGCCGCGCACGACAGCGACATGCGGGTGCGCCAGCGCCTTGCCGCGCTCGGATTTTACGAATGCCTGACGATCAAGCTCATCTCCGATACCCAGCTCGCCGACGCCCTCCCCCTGCGGCCGTTGATGGAAGGGGACGTCATCCGCGTGAAACTGCCGCTCAGCGAGGACCATTCCGTCATGCGCCCGAGCATCATCCCGGGACTTGTCGCCTCGGCCGCGCGCAATGTCCGCCAGGGTGTGAAATCCCTGCGTTTGTTTGAGCTGGGCCGGGTTTTCCGGAACGCCGGTGGCGGCAAGGCCAGGGATCAGGAATCCGAGACGCTCGGCGTGCTTCTCTCGGGACCCGTCCGCCCCGCAAACTGGGCCTCCCCTTCGCCGGAGGACGCCGACATCCACGATCTCGCCGGACTCCTCTCCACCCTGATCCCCGGTCAGCCCCTCCGCCTGTCCCCGCGTGATCGCAAGGGGTTCGTCCTCTCCGGCGACATCAAGTCCGGCGACCGGAACATCGGCGTCTATGCGCGCCTCCACCCGGCCCGGGAACGTGAACTCGATATCGACAGCCCGGTATTCTGCGCCGAGATCGATCTCGCCAAACTGCGCGGGTTCGGCGCCACCACACGCCGCATCGAACCTCTCCCTCAATTTCCCGGCTCGTCACGCGATGCCGCCATGGAAATGCCCGCCGACCTGCCCAACGCGACCATCGAAAAAGCCATCGCCAAACATCGCGAACCCCTGCTCGTGTCCTGCGAATGCTTCGACTCCTTCACCGACCCCACAGGCACCAGGCTCCCCGCTGACCGCAAGTCGCTCGCCTGGCGCTTCCACTACCGCGCTCCGGACCGCACCCTCAAATCCGGCGAAGTGGATCAAGCCCACCAAAACCTCCTCGAAGCCATCGCCAAAACCACAGCCGTCGTTTACCGCTGACCCTCAACACAACCACCACCAGAAGGTAATTTCAGAATATTAATTAAAATATTAATTTCCAGGAAGAAAATATTTGCATGGTGCTTGATTCTGGTACGGTGGGGGGCATGAGTGAAATGCGGCAGCAAACTGATGGAGGGGTGGCTGATACGGTTGGGGGCTCCGAGACCTGGGTCGGGCCTCGGAGACGGCGGGCGGTTGGGGCGCGGCGGTGGCTGGCGCCGTGGAAGGATTCGAGGACGACGCCGGTGCTCTACCATGTGATCTCAAGGGTGGTGGACCGCAGGTTGGTGTTCGAACGGGACGAGAAGGAGCATTTCCGCAGGCTGATGCGGCGGCTGGAGGCGTTCTCGGGGTGCCGGGTGCTGGCCTACTGCGTGATGGGAAACCACTTCCACCTGCTGCTGGAGGTGCCGCCGCGACCGGAATCCGGGTTGGATGCGGCGACGCTGGACCGCGCGCTTTTTGCCGAGCGGCTCGCCGGAATCTACAAGCCGCTGGAGGTGGCGGAAATCATGAAACAACTGGATGAGGCGGTTGCGGCGACGGATGGGTCGGAAGAGTCGCGGATCCGGGTGACGGAGGAAATCGCGGGGCCTTATCTGGTCAGGATGCACGATTTGAGCGAGTTCATGAACGGACTGCTGAAACGGTTCACCCGGTGGTTCAACCGTCAGCACGGGCGGGTCGGGACGCTGTGGGAGGAGCGGTTCAAGAGCGTGATTGTGGAACA
>SLAV01000164.1 GCA_007126655.1 Haloferula sp.
AGGTCGGCCTGGGTGATGTAGCCCGGGATGCCGGTGGCGCGGGAACCCTGCCCGGCTTCGGGAAACGGCACGCCGCCAATCGAACCCAGCGCGCGGTTTCCCTGGTCGAGGGCTCCGTTCAGGCCGGCGGCATCGATGGCGGCCTGGAGCGCGCCATGGCGCGCCAATTCGGCATCGGTGCCGACACGGCGGTTGACGAAATCCGCGAGTGAGAGGAACGGCCCGCGGATTCGGATTTGCCGGACCAGTTCTTCGGCGAGGGCATCGATTTGGGCATCGCTGAGGGTGCGGAAGCCGCGCCATTGTTCCGCCTCGGTGGTGGCGCCCGTCGGCGTCGAGAGATTTCCGTTGGGATTGAACAGGCCGGTGACCGGCGTGGTGTCGGCTTCCGAGTCACGCAAGGTGATTCCACCGGTGGTGTCCGGGTCGAGCGTTGCGATGGCGTGGTCGCGAAGGCTGGCAAGCAGCGCCCTCCAGGCGTGGACGGATGTCGAGTTCACATTGAAGGCACCATCGACCATCATGTGGGCGGCCAGCCTGCGGTGGGCATCGCTGACCGGATTGTTGTTGATGATGAGGGGCCTGTCGTCCGAAGGTTGATACGGGATCATCCGGGATGTTGGCAGTGGGACGGGTGTCCGCCCCGGTACTATCGTGAAGAAATCATCGAAGATCTGCTGCAGAATGCGGGTGTTGCCGCGGTAAGGGTGGACCGTCTGCGGGGCGAGCGAGGAGAAGAACCAGGAATCCCAGAGTGCGGCGTTGGCGAGGTAGGCATGATCGGCCACCGGCATGGGTGAGGCGACCGGATTGGCAACCTGCTCACTGGTGGCCATGACTTCGGCATCGGTCCGGTGGCTTGGGATGAGCGGATGGGCGAAGGAATTGCCGATCAACTTCGATCCCATGGGGGCGAGGTAGCGGTGGCCGTCGAGTCCCAGGGCATTGCTTGGAAACCTGCCCAAGCCGGGTGCCGGAACGGCCTGGACGCTGTCTTTCCAATATCTTCTGAAGCCGTTCGCGCAGGAGTGCTGAAATGCGGCGATCGACTGCATGGGAACCATGGGCACGCTGCGCAGGGTGAAAAAGGGGACGCCAAAATCGGCACGCACGCCACCGCCCCAGTATGCCTGATTGCCCGGGGTGATTTGCACATGTGGATTTTCCCAGGTGCTGACGGGGGTGATCTGGACTTCCATCTGGTGGAGCAGGCGAACGGCGGTGCTGGTGTCCGGCGCGATTCGGAAAGAAATCGAGGGATTGCTCCAGATCCAGGATTTCGACGGGGTGCGGTTGTCGGTCTCGGTGCGCATGTGGTAGCTGAGCAGCATGTGCGGTACTTTTCTTTCGTCGGCGATGTTTCGGGCGGTGAGCGTCTGTGGAGTGGAGATGGTGGGCAGGTCGCCATGCGACGTGTCGCCCCGGAGGACGATGCTTCCGGATTGCAGTGCCGGGACCGAGGTCGTGGCCGGGAGTCGCGGTCCGAACCAGTAGGTGACGTAGTTGAGGTAGCCGCCGCTGACCGCGGGCCGCAAGGTCAGCCGCACGTTGGTGTCGCCTTGCAGGGATTTGGGGAAATCCGGATGATCGAGCAATCTTCCCGTTGTGTATCGCCATCCGGAAGCCAGCGCATCTCCGGTATCGCTTTCGCGGGAAAACACCCGGCTTTCCCCGGGCTGGAGAATGATTGCATGGTCCAGGCCAAGCTCGCCCCGGATGAGGTTGACGTTGCGATGATCAAAGAAGCTGGTGAAAGGCACCGATACGGTCTGCCTGCCAGCGGTGAAAACCGCATCGTAGGGCAGGCCGGAGAAGCCGACGGTGGCGAAATTGCCAACCTGGTATTCGACGGCGACGTTGTTTGGATTCCAAAGCACCACGATCGGATCGGCCGCGATGCGCAGGTCGAACAACCTGGGGTCGGATTCGCTGGGCACGGCGGCCAGCGAGAGCATGTATCTGACCTGGGAAAAGACGTGTCGTTTGTAGGGGTAGAACTTGTCGGCGACGAACGCCTCGCGGGAACTTGCTGCAAGCAGGGTGGGGAAGCCCGCCCGGCGGTGGCCGACGCGGTCATCATTCGAGCGTGGGCGCTGGTGGTCCACTTCCTTGTAGAGGTTGTAGTATATCCACAGTTCCTCCATGGTGATGCCGCTGAATTCGTCGAGCGGGGGCGCGGTGCGGGTGTCGGGGTTGAAATTCACGGCGGGCGACGAGCCCACCGTGTAGAGGGCATGCTGGAGCGCGGGCGTGTGCGGGCGCTCAAGGTAGAGGGAAAGGTCGCGTTTGAGGCGGGCGTTGCGCACATCGGTGAGCAGTCTGTGGCTGGTGGTGGTGATGTCGTGAAAATACCTGTCGCTTGGGCGGGCCACGCCGGGCAGCAGGTCGAGTGATGCCATGCTCAAACTTTTGGCACGCAGCTCGTCGCCCATGTTCCATGGCTGGCCGCCGGCCACCGGGAGGCCTTGGAATTCTGTGAACGTGCGAAATCCCGTGCCGGGCGCGCCATTGGGATGGTGCAATGCGGCGATTGCGGGATCGAGCCCGCCCGGGAAATCCCGGCCGGCGTTGATTTTCGCCTTCGAGTTTTCGTCGCCAATCCACCAGGCAAACGCCCCGCCCGGCTGGCTGCCCTGCCCGGTCACCGGGACGAGCCCGGCGTTCACCCGGTCGGCGGCCGCAGCGTGTCCGATTGATCCTGCCGAGACCATTTCGATGGTTTCGCCGGCGAGGGGGGATCTTGCGGCATTGAGGGATCGCAGCGCGTCATCGTTTCCTGAGACGAGATAGCGGCGGAACTGTTGATCGGGAGCCGGCCTGTCGGGTTGGCTGGCATCCCAGGCGTCGTAGATTGCCAGCCAGTGGCGTTGGCCTGGCAGTGCGGCCCCGTCGATGCCGGATTGGCAGTTGATGCGGCCATCGGGGCCCATCTCGGCTTGCAGTTTGCCGAGAGCGATCATCATCCCGAGGCGGGCGTTGGCGCGGGCCGCCGCCTGAGCCTCCGACTGGTTGGTCGTGCGAAGGGTGATGCTCGCGAGACCCAGAAGGCCGACGGCCAGTGCCGTCACCAGCACCATGATCATGAGAGCGGTGATAATAGCAAAACCGCGCCGGCATGCGACGCCACCACCATGCGGTGCACGGTAACGGAGGCGGGCTGCTGAAAGCCGGGGTTTGGGTTTGCTTGGCTTCATGGGTGATCGGATACCGGATATGATCGCTCTTATTCCGGTGGCTCCACTCTCATCAACCGCACTGGACCGATGAGACCGGCGGGTGAGAGCGGGGTGTTGGCGGCAAGGTTGGTGATGTTGGTGCTGGTAAGGCGCTGCTCCGGCGGCAATGCGGCATCTCCGATGATGCGGTTGGCCCAGAGGTTGATGACTTTGACTTCGAGTTCGTTGGTGCCGGGGCGGAGGTGTTCGGTGATGTCGCGGCGGTAGGGGAACGACCACCAGACGCCGAGGTCGGTGCCATTGAGGCGCACTTCGCAGAGGCTTTCGACCATGCCGAGGTCGAGATACACCTTGCCGTCATGGGCGGGGGCGTCGAAGCGTTTGCGGTAGGTGGCCGCTCCGGAGTAGTGGCGGATGCCATCGTCGGCGTGGGTGGTCCAGTCGATGAGCGAATCGAAGGTGATCGACTCGGGGCCGCCCCATGCGGGATCGAAGGCGACCTGCCATGGCCCGGTGATGTCGGCGAGGGCGGCGAGGGCGGGGACGTTCGGACCGTCCGCGCGTCCGCTTTCGGCAGGTTTGCGGAAGATGACGAAGAACGACTCGTGGGGTTCCATCGGGTAGGGCAGCTCGGTGACGCCGTCGGCAAAGCGGAACTCGCTGGCTTCGCGGCGCGAACCGGAGACGGGATCCCAGATTTCCGGGATGTGGCCGGTGCCGCGGAAGCGCAGTGTGACGTCTTCCGGGCGGTTGTGGCGGTTGGCGACGTAATAGATGCGCGCGGCATCGGTGCGGCGCTGGGTGAAATCGATGTAGGTTCCGGCATCGCCACCGGTCCATGTGAAGGCTTCGGGGAGGCCGTCGGTTTGCAGGACGTCGCGGGTGGTCTTGCCCCAGATGACGCGGCCTTTGCCGACGCGTTTTTCGCCTGCGGGTGTGTCATCCCAGAGGCGGGCGACGAGGTCGAAGAATTCCGTTTCGGCTTGGCTGCCACCGGTGAGCGAGAACGCCCGCTGCGGCGCGGGGCCGACGAGGGTGACGCCGTTTTCGACCAATGCTGCGAGGTGGCGCAGCACCGGCAGGCCGACGGCGTCGTGGCCGACGAGGGAGACGATCCGGTAGCGGGTGCCTTCCGGCAGCACGGCGTGGCCATCGTCGTCGGCGGTGACGCGGTGGAGCAGCGCGTGGGCGTTGATGACGTCGTAATCGTATCCGGGCAGGGATTGCGCCGGGTCGTCGCGCTGGAGGCGGACGAAGGATGGGACGTTTTCACCGTAGAAGTGGAGTACGTCCGCATTGGAGACGCCCTGTTGGATGAGGAAGTGGCAGCGGTTGAGAAATTCGATGAAAGCCCTTCCCTGTTCCCACCAGGTGACGTTGGGATTGAGGTGTTCGCCGGCGAAGTAGGCGGCACCGGGCAGGCCGTGCTCTTCTTTCGACGAGGGGAAGGTGTGCCAGTAGGTGAGGTTGTGGCCCTCGCAGGCGGCGCGGTCGAAGGTGGGTTTGAGCGAGCGCGGGTGGTGCTGCCAGTGGCGGCCGATGTTGGTGAAGGCCTCGGAGAAAACGACGCGGCGGCCATAGGTATTGGCACCCGAGGAGGTTTGTTTGACGAAGAAGCGCTGGTCATCGCGGACGCGGTGTTGCGGCGAGGTGGACCAGAATTCGCCGTTGACGATGTCGCTGATGCCGTGGTTGCGCAGCGCGTCCATCGGCCCGGCGTGTGGCCCGCCACACTGCGGGTGGATGCCCATGCCGAGGGCGCGGGCGCGCTCGGAGAATCCTTCGTATTTTTTTTCCGCCATGAGGTCGGCCAGGGTGCGGCGGAAGTCGTTGAGGAATCGGTTGGATGCCTCGCGGGATTCGACGAGGTGGCCGCCGAGGACCGGGAGCCACGGGGTGATGTCGTAGCCGCGCAGGCGCTGGAATTCCTCCGGCATGAGCCGCGTCCAGTTGACCGGGCCGAGTTCCCACGAGTCGGTATGGAGGAAGCGCAGCGAGCGGCCGAGATACGGGCGCACGGCGTCAAAGATCGGGTCGAGCGTGCTTTCCCAGTATGCGTCGAGCGCGGCGCGGTCGAGGTAGTCGATGGCATGACCGCCGGCACCCTCGCTATGGGTCGAGACATGGGCGCCGCTGAGGGTGCTGCCAAAGCGCAGGATTTCCCATTGGCCGGGCGGGGCCTCCCAGCGCAGGCGGCCGTCGGCGTCGGTTTTGCCGGTGAGATCGACGACGGTTGCGGGTGCGACCGGGCGTTCTCCGGGTTGCTCCGGGCCGTGATCGAGCAGGTGCCATGTCGGCGCGGCGGTGAAACGGCCGGGGTATTGGAAGTAGGCCTTTTGGGCGAGGTTGTTGACGCCACCCGTCGGCCTTGCGGGTGGAGGGGCGACGAGGCTCTCGCCTTCGTAGAGCAGGATCGCGGCGATCTGGACGTTGCGGGCGGCGGCTCTGCGGGCGTCGTTGGCCACGGTGGTGGTGACGCGCAGCGTCTCGATGCGGGTGGCCGGGAAGGTGACGATGATGGGCGCGTCGCCCCCGTCGGTGAACGTGGCCAGCTCGGTGCGACCGTCGGCGGTTACGGCTTCGATGCTGCCATTTCGCGGCCCGTATCCGGTGCGGGGATGAATGGCAATGCTGTCGGCGGTCGCCGGTGCGCTGAGGGTCAATTCGATCCACTGGGGGTTTTCCGGGGTGGGGCCATCGTTGGAGACCCAGTATGTGGCGGGGTCGCCGTCGCCGGCGCGGGCGGCATCCATGTCGGGCTGCGCCGAGGAGGCGCGTGCCGAGGCGACCGTCACTTCATCGGATTCGGGCAGCGGGACGGCGACGACGCGGGAGTCGGAGTAATAGCCGCGGTTGACCTGCGGTTGGGGCAATTCGATGTCGATGGCCTGGCCACCCTCGATGCGGGTGTGGGAATAGGTGATTTTTTTCGATGAGTGTTCAGGCAGGACGTTGGGGCCGCCGAGGTTCCAGCCGCTTTGGATGTTGAAGCTGAGTTCAAGCCCGAGGCGATCGGCTTCTGCGCAGGCATGGCGGAACATGTCGATCCATTCCGGGGAGCCGAAGGTGGGGCCGGCGGGCAGGCGACGGTTGCCGCGCTGGTTGTCGCCACCGGCGTCGAAGATCAGTGCGCCGCCCATGCCGATGGCTTTCATTGCCTCGAGTTCGCGGGTGATGGTGGGCTTGTCGGTGTTGCTGTTGAGCCACCACCAGTAGTTGCGGGTGCGGGCGATGCGGGGCGGGTTTTCCCAGCCTTCCTCAAGCGGCACGAGTGGCTCAAGGGTGGCATTCAATTCGTCGAAAATCGCCGGGCGCGGGGGGGTGGCGTGGGCGGGGGCGGCGAGCAGCGCGAAGCACGCGGCAGGCAGCAAGGTGAGGCGGGAAGGGCGGATGGTCATGATGCGTGGAGTGGGTATGGATGGATGTTCAGCAGACGCGGCGCACATGGAGGCCGAGAAGTGCGCCGAGTTTTTCGATTTTGGAAGCGATGTGGCCGGTGCCGATGGCACAGTGGTGGGATGGCCCGCCGGCGGACCACTCGTTGAGGAAGGCTTTGGCTCCGATGGAGAAACGGTAGCGGCTGTTGGTGTTGCCGATTTTGAGGACCGGGCCGGGCACCGACTCGCCTTCGGCGACCTGCAGGGAGACCGTGCCATCCGCGTTCTGGATCACCGAAAGCAGGGTGACCGGGCCGTGTTTCACGGACATCTGGATGGAGAGGCCCTTGCCGGGTTTGCCGTGGTAAACCGGCAGCGGCACCAGGCCGACGCGGCCCTCCGCAATGGCAAAGTGGGCGGGACCGTCGTGGCCGAGATAGACCACGTCGTCCACGAAGTCGGTGAGATAGAATTCGGAAAACGAGCCTCCCGCGCCGAAGAGGTCCATGATTTTCATGGCCTGGACGTTTTTGATTTCGCACTCACCGGCGACGGGGATGTTGCGCCCGGTGAGCAGTGTGTTGCCGGCGATCACGGAGGTGACGATGTTTTCGTATCCTGCGGCTCCCTCGTAGTAATAGGCGAGCGAGCCGAGGTTTTTTTCGGCGACGAGGCGGTCGAGCGCGGCGGATGTGTGTGCGGCGCGCTCGATTTCGGAGGCCTCGCATTCGGGAGAAACATCGAAGGCCTGGTGGAACTCGCGGACCTTGGCTTGGACCTCGGCCTTGGTGACCGCCTCGCGGCAGGTGTGGAGGTCGCACATTTCGACAATCTCGAAATGGTTGCCGAAGGTCGCGGACTGCTGGGTGAGGTCGCTGTAAACATCGAGCATGCCGCAGTAGTAGTGGCCGAGCACGCCGACGCGGTTGTGGCGCATGCCTTGGGCGACGCGCGCGGCATCCATCCAACCGCTGATGTCGTGCCAGGCTTCTTGCTCCTGGAGGTGTCCGCTGACGATATGGTGCGGGATGCCCGCGCGTTTGAAGACGCAGACCAGTTCGGGCAGCGAGCAGGCCTGGCAGTGTTCGAGCCAGACGCCGGTCATCACGCCGCGGTCGCCGAGGGCGTTGAATGATTCGTAGTCGAGTTGGGCGACCGGCTGGAGGTTGAGGATGAGCACGGGCACCTTTGCCTTTTGCACCACCGGGAGCACGGTCGAGGAAAGCGCGTAGGTGGAGAGAAACAACACGATGAGATCGCACTCGTTGCGGCGGAACAGTGAGGCGGCGGCGTGCGCCTTGGGCACACTATCGACCATGCCGGCATCGGTGATGTCCGCGCCCATGGAGGTGAGGCGGTCGCGGATGTCGCGGTGGTAGCCGTTGAGGCGGTCGCGCAATCCGTCGAATTGCGGCCAGTAGGTGTCGAGGCCGATGGAGAAGAAACCAGTTTTCATGAGGATTGGAATTTTTCAGTGTGCGGCGAGGGTGCCGCCGATGCCGATGATGATGGTGGCGAGCACGAGGATGGCGGTGCCGGCATAGAGCCATGCAAGGGCGGAGCGTCCGCAGCCGCGCCATTCGCCCATGGCCAGGCCGAAGACGTTGCTGGTGGCGATGATGAAGGCCATGTGCAGCGACCAACTGGTGAAATTGTAGTCGCCCATCTGAGTCTCGCCCATGCCGTAGAAGAAGAACTGGAAATACCAGAGCGTGCCGGCCAACGCGCAGAGCAGGAGGTTGCGGGTGCGCGGGGTGGCACGGTTGGTGAAGTCTCCGAAGGTGCGGTTCCGCACGGCGAGCACGGCGCACCAGATGGCGTTGGTGATGAAGCCGCCCCAGAGGATGACGATCAGCAAGGGCACATTCGAGCGCACTTCGGGCACGCCCATTTCCACCGCGAGTGCCTGGACCGGCGCGCCCGCCTTGAACGCGAATGCCATGCAGGCGCTCATGATGCCGGCGAACACCGCGACGACGACGCCCAGCGCGAAGCGGAATTCCTCTTTCGGGGCGGCTTTCCCGTCGGCGGCCGGTTCGCTGGTGGCGAGGTGTTTTTCCTTATGAATCCCGGCATTGCCACACACCGCGATGCCGACGAGGCAAAGCGCGATGCCACCCATGGTGATCCAGCCGGATGCGGTCTTGAGGATGCCGAACAGCGAGCCATCGAAGAGCGGGGGGATCAAGGTGCCGAAGGCGGCACAAAACCCGAGCGTGATGGCAAAGCCCAACGACATGCCGAGGTAGCGGACGCTCAGCCCGAAGGTGACGGAGCCGACACCCCAGAGCAGGCCGAACAGGAATGCCAGACCGAGTGGTTTGCCGGGAGCCGCCTGCAGGACGCTTGCAAAGTCGGGGACGGTGAGTGAGGCCACGACCAGTGGCACAATGATCCATGCGAAGATTCCCAGCAGCAACCAATAACTCTCCCATGCCCAGCCTTTGACTTTTTTGCAAGGGGCGTAGAAGGCACCGGCGGCAAAACCGCCCAGCGCGTGCAGCAGGACTCCAAGTGCGACCATGGGATAATTGGGTTATGTGGTTGGGTTTAAGGAATGGTTGGCCTGATCGGCTCATCTCCGGCTTTGGAATGTGTGCTGGCCGGAGCCGACGCCGTCGATCCGCATGAATCCGTCTGCGACCGGGCCGGTCTGCGCCTCACCATTCATCTCGACTTCCGGACCGCCGTTCTCCGACACGGGGATGAGAACGGTCGCTTGGGTATTGGCGGGAATA
>SLAV01000359.1 GCA_007126655.1 Haloferula sp.
TGCCGACCTACCCTATTGCGCCACATGATCTAACTATGGTGTAATCCCTTCATGTTTTTGCGCTGCAAGAAACGCCGAAAGGATGGGAAGGAGCATCATTACTGGAGTATTGTTGAGAACCCGTCGTGTCATGGGCGGGCGCGTGCTCCAGCGTCATGTGCTCCTTCGTCGAGCGCATGGGAGGCTTTTTTTATGTCAAGGGTGTCCAAAATTCCGATCATGAGTGTTCATAGACTTTGCTGAGTTTGGCCATGGCTTCGTCCCCAGTCGCGTTCCATGTCCATATGCGAATAAGGTAAAACACTTTTCAGTTGTGCGGACGCAAACCGCTTGCCAGCACTGCGGACCGGTGGTAATTCAATCCACATGAGTATCCGTCACGTAGTGTGGGCCATGTTGCCGCTGGTTTCCACGGCATTCGCCGCCGTTTCGATCGAGTGGGTCACTGTCGGTGACGCCGGCAATGAGGCCGATCCCCTGACGGGATTCGGAGCTGTTGACTCGGAATTCCTGATCAGCAAATACCCGGTCACCTACGCCCAGTATACCGAATTTCTCAATGCCAAGGCCCGGTCTGATCCCCATGGTCTGTTCGGCAGTCCGTCCGGCGGCATCCTCCGGAGCGGAGTGGCCGGCGCATACACCTATTCGGTCACATCCGGTCAGGAGAATCAGCCGGTGGCCTGGGTATCGTGGTTCCGGGCGGCGCGATTTGCCAACTGGCTGCACAACGGACAGGGCGACGGCGATACGGAAACCGGTGCGTATACCTTGAACGGCGCCACCAGAGGGATTTTCGAGGTGAATCCGGGGGCCACGATATTTCTGCCATCGGAAGACCAGTGGTACAAGGCGGCGTATTACAATGGGGAAACCCAGAGCTACTCGCTCTTTCCCAACGGCAAGGATACCATCACGACTGCGGAAGCCAATTTCGATAATCCTTGGGGCGGCCGGGTGGATGTGGACCACTTCCCGGACACGACGAGCTACTACGGCACGCTGGATCAGGCAGGCAACGTGTCCGAGCTGACCGACGGGGTCATCGGGAATGATCGCGCTCTGTGGGGTGGCGCTTTCCACATCGGAGAGGAATACATGCGATCAACCTCAGAAGACGTCCGCAGGGCTTATCCGGCGACGGGAGTCACCAGCACCGTGGGCTTCCGCCTCGCCGCCGTGCCGGAGCCCGGAACATCAATGGTCGCTCTGCTTCTCGGCGGGACGTGCATGCTGCGCCGCAGGCGCGGATGATCCGGATGGGCTGCAAACGCACCCGCGGCAAAGCCGCATTATGGCCGGTTTTTTGAAGGGGTTCTACCAATCCCTGCTGGATGGTTGTTTTTCACAATTCAGGTGTCCGCCTTCCTTCGGCACACCCATGTATCCTCCGGGGCCTCTCGAAGCGCGTGGGATGCGGACGAAACCGCGGGGAAAATTCCACCAGCGGTTATTGCGGAAATATTCAGAAGGGGACGGCAAGGCCCTCGGCTTCCGCCAGGGCGCGCTGGCGATCATCGAAGGTGAGGAAGCCCGCCATCCCGAGGTGGATGGCGGTGGCGACGTGGAGGATGTCGGCCAGGCGGTGGCCTGCGGCGGCGGTGTAGGTGGCGCTGAGGCGCTCGGCGATGTGATGGACTTCGTGCCAATCGACCGGGCGGGTTTCGAGGATGCGCAGGGCGAGATCGGCCTGGAGGTCGCGCAGCATGGCGGTGGCTTCGGCTTGGCCGAAGCCTTTGGTTCGGTCGTTGCGATGCAGGCGCACTTGGAGACGGCAGGATTGGCGGAATTCGAGGAGGAGGAAGCTGGAGACGGGGAGCGGGGCGGGGTTTTCGTCCATCCAGTCGATTACCCGGGGGGTGAATATCTGGTTCCGATAGCGGGAACAGAGGAAGGAGGTGTCGGGGAAGTATCCCATGGCGAATCAGCCTTGTTCTCCCTCGAGTTCGTATTCGCGCATGGCTTTGACTTCTTCCGCCGAGAAACAGCGGTCGCCCCAGATTTTTTTAAGTCGTGCGCGGACGTCAGGGCGTTGGAGCGGCAGATGTGGTTCCGCCGTGTGTGGGGGGGAGAGCACGGCGACGGGGGTGCCGCGTTTTTGAATGGTGATGGTTTCGCCCTCCGCGAGCCAGGCTTCGAGGGTGGAGAAGTCGTTGCGGAGGTCGCGGACGGTGGCGGTTTTCATGTGGACAGGATAGGTCCACGTTTCGGGTGGGTCAAGAAGATCGTCTGCGGGGCGCGTAGGCTCATTCGTGAGAATGAGGGGGGGGACGCCGGCAGGCCCGCCGGTTCGCTTTTTTACAAAAGCGCCTACGAGGTGGATCTCGTAGGCTCGTTCGTGAGAATGAGGGTGGGTGACGCTGCAAGGCCCGGCGGTCCGCTTTTTTACAAAAGCGCCTACGGGACGGGTCTCGTAGGCCCATTCGTGAGAAAGGGGGGGATAGGGCGTCCATTGGCAGGGTCGGTCGCGGTCTCACGACCGCGCCTACGGTCTGTTATTCGATGGTGAGGATGATGTCGTCGGAGTTGGCGCGGAGTTCGGGGGCGTAGAGGGCGGAGGCTTCGGCGGGCATGGCTTTGTAGATGCCGGGGGCCTCGGCGCGGAGCTGGTAGCGCAGGGTGTGGGTGCCGCGCGGGAGGGAGCGGATGAAGAAATCGACGGTGCGGTCGCGCGGTTCCATGTAGGTGCTGAAGCCGCCGCGGGCGCCGGGGATGTATCCGCTGAGGGCGTCGAGCGCTTCGAAGCCGGCGGCCTTGGCGTCGCTGAAGACGAGGTATTCGTAGTGGTTTTTGCTTTCGAGGATGAGTTCGACTTCGATGCGATCGCCGGAAGCGATGGCGGCTCCGTCTTCGAGTGGCTCGCGGCGGAAGCGTTGGCCGGTCTGGGTGGTGATGAGGCCGGTGGCGTCGGGGACTTCGACGTCGGCGGCGAGTTCGACGAGGCGGGAAACGCGGCGCTCGACCTTGATTTCGAGTCCGGCGGGGCGGAAGCGGTCTTCGAGGGTGAAGACTTCGAGGTAGGCGTTGGCGTAGAGCGGGCCGTCGCCGGTTTTGCGGAGTTCGATGGTGTGGGTGCCGGTGGGGACGTCTTTGCCGGTGAGGGTGAGGGTGCCATCGAAGGTGAAGAGGTTGTCGCGGGTGATGGTGACTTTGCGTTTGGATTCGCCGTTGATGAGCACTTCGACTTCGAGGTCGGGGTCGGATTCGCCGCTGGCTTTGAAGAAACCGGCGAGGGCGGCGACGGCGTAGGCGGTGTCGCGGTTGGACCTCCACCAGGTGGCGTTGCGGCGGTTGTTGACGAGGTATTTGGCGATGCCGCGGGTGTCGGCGTGGGCGGGTTGGACGGCGGTGAGGAATTTGAGATACCAGGCGTGGGTTTCGATTTCGTTGCCATGCCAGAACCACCAGGTTTCGCGATTGGGCAGTTCGAGGAAGGCGGTTTGGTTTTCGGGATCGTGCTTGAGGAACTGGGCGATGACGCGCAGGACTTCGTCGCGGCGGGCGGTGTCTTTTTTGCGGTGGTGTTCGAGGCCGAGGAGGGATTTTCCATAGACGGAGAGGCGCAGGCGATCGCGGTGGAGGAAGGCGAGCATGGGTTCGGAGTCGCGGGCGGCGCTGCCAAGGACCATGCGGATGAAGGCGTCGGTGTCGCTGGCGTGTTGTTTTGTGCGGCGGCCATCGCGTGGGACGGATTTGCCTTCCTGGCGGAGGGCCTGGCGTTCGACGTAGAGTTGCAGGGCGTCGGTTTGCTGGCGCTCGTAGATCTGGAGCCAGGCGAGGCCGGCGTCGATCATGTCTTCGGGGATGTCGGCCCCGTTGGCGCGGGCGGTGAGAAGGCCGTGGACGACGGTGACGGTGGTGTGGGGCCACGAGTTTTCGCGGTAGCCGGAGAACCATCCCCAGCCGCCGTCGGAGTTCTGCATGGCGCGGAGGCGGTCGATGCCGGTGGCGACCATTTTTTCGAGGGCGATTTCGTCGAAGACGGGGTTGGTCTGCCACTGCCGCCACTGGCCGGCGCGGTCGGCGGGGTGGCCGAGTTGTTGTGGGTTTAGGTTGGTGCGCTTGTGGCGGATCTCGGTGAGGTTGACGCCGGTTTCGCGGAGCATTTGCTGGGCGATGACGGCGGGGACGAAGCGGTTGAGCGTCTCGAACGTGCTGCCTTCGGGGTCGGTGGCGAGGTAGGGGATGGCATCGACGACGGCACCGGCGACGGTGGGCGAGTAGCGGATGGTGAGGGTGGATTGCTCAACGCGGCGTTGGGCGGGGACTTCGATTTCGATTTTGGCGGAGGATTCCTCGGGGTCGAGGGTGACGCTCCATGCGTCCTGGCGGGCCATGCCGTGGACGTGGATGGGGAGGGTGCGCTCGACGGCGTCGCCATCGTCTCCGGCGTTGGCGGTCATGCGGATGGTGGCTTCGCCCTCGGTGGTGGCGCGGACGCGCCAATCGACGCGGGCGTCGGAGCGGGCGGGGATTTCGAGGGTTTGCGCGGAGCCATCGATGGCCTCGATGCCGCCATCGAGGTCGAGCGAGATGGTGACGGTCTTGGCGGTGTCGTGATCGTTGTGGACGACGGCGGTGAGGGTGGCTTCGTCGCGCTCGACGAGGAAACGCGGGGCCTGGAGGCGGACGAGAAGTTCCTTGGAGGTGATGATCTCGGTGGTGCCTTCGCCGACGGAGGAGTCGCGGCCAAGGTGCCAGACGCGGGCTTTCCAGGTGGTGAGGTTGTCGGGGAATTCGAGCGTGATTTCGGCGCGGCCGTTTTCATCGGTCTCGATGGTGCCGGCCCATTTGAGGAGGTCGGCGAAGTCCTTGCGGACGGTGATGTCGGGGCCGTCCGTGTCGCCGAAACCGGTTCCAAACTCACCCGCTTCGGCGCGCTCCATCATCATGGCTGCGGGAGCCGCATCGGCCATGAGCATCCTGTCGTTGTCCATTTCCATGGCGGCCCCTCCTTGTTGCCTCATGCGCATTGGGGAGGATGAGGGTCTTATGGGGCCGGATTTATCGATGGCTGCCGGGAACCTTCCGAGTGAACTCATAGTAGGAACATTGCGCCGTTGGAGGTTGCCGACGGGGTGTGGAATGGAGTGGGAAAGACTGCGGCTGTGGTAGTGGTTTCTCCAGTTCCAAAATGATTCGTGGATGGCCGGGACGTTGGAGCCGCCGGTGATGGCTTCGAGGGCTTTGTCGTAGATGGTGAGGGTGGTGGTGCCGGTGACCGGGTTGCCCTCGGCGTCGCGCAGGGTGATGATGAGGCTGGATGTTTCGCCGGGGCCGACGCGGGAGGCGGCGGGTTCGAGGGTGACGTCGATGAGTTTGCTGACGGGCGGCAGCAGCACTTGCTGGACGGCGGTGTGGACTTGCGCGCCGTGGACGGTGATGCCTTCGATGAACATGTTGGGCATGTCGGCGAGGGTGAGAGGCACTTCGATTTCGGTGCTTTTGCCATCGAGGGCGATGCGTTTGGCCTCGCGGCCCTGGTTGCGGGTGATGTGGAGGAAGAGCCAGACGTGGGCGTCCGGTTGGTCGGAGTTGACGCGGAGTTTCAGCGTGTCGCCGGGTTGGTATTCGAGTTGGTCGGCGACGAGTTCGAGCGGGCCGAAGTTCCAGTCGTCCGGATCGTGGCGGCCTTTGCTGTGGATGTTGAGGATGGAGGCGGCTTCGACGGGTTCGCCGTCGTTGTGTTCGAGGGTGGCGGCGAGGCGGTATTGGCCGGTGGCCGGGGCGGTGAAGCGCTGGGTGACGCGACCGTCGGCACCGGTGGTGACGGCCCAGCTTTGCGTTTCGTTTTCGACGACGCGGCCGTCGTCGTCGAGGGTGAGCCGGAGCAGGCGCAGGGTGCCGGTGGCATCGGCGACCGGCTTGCCGGCCAGGGTGGCGGCGGCGAGGGTGGCTTCGAGCGCATCGCCGGTGCGGGCGTGGCCGCGATCCGTCCAGACGACGACCTCGAAGGGCTGGCGCGCGGCGATGACGGTGCCGGTGCCGGTCTCTTCGCGGCGCGAGGCGTCGGTGACGCGGGCCTCGATGGTGTAGCGGGCGTCCATGTCGCCGTGGATTTCCTTGGCGGTGCGGGTGTCGATTTCCACTTCGGCGGTACCGTCTTCGCCGATGGGCGCGGTGGTCTGGATGACGATTTCATCGGGCGTCCAGCGTTGGCCGCTCCGCCACGGCGGCGGGGGCGGGATGCAGCCCCAGACGTGCCACGTCGGGTGCCAGGATGCCTCGGGGTTGTTCCACCACGCGCCGCGTCCGTAGAGCCAGTCCCACCGCCATGTGGGGAACCACGGTTCGCGGACGGAGCCGCGTTTCACGGTGATTTCGACCTCGGCGTTGCGCACGGGCGCGCCGTGGAAGTAGTCGGCGCGGACGGTGGCGGTGAAGGTGTCGCCGAGGGAGATCGGTTCGTCCGGGGCCTCGACGGTGACTTCGTATTCGGGGGTGCGGAATTCCTCGACGCGGAAGTTGAGCCGGGCGTTGATGTGGTTGCGGATGGAGAAATTCGCATGCCAATTCCCGAGCGCGGCATCGCCGGGGAGGATAAACTCCTGCTCGATGGCACCGAGGGCGTCGGTGCGGAGGTTTTGGAATTTCATGACTTCCTCGCCACGGCCGTCGCGGATGGTGAGGGTGCCGGATTGGTTGGCCCAGCGGGCGTGGTCCGGGTTGTCGTAGCCGACTTCGCGGAGGAAGAACTTGGTGTGGACGGTGTCGCCGGGTTTGTAGAGCGGTCGGTCGGAGATGGCGTAGGTGACGTTGCGGGCCAGCGGATCGCCGGGCTGTGACGGCACCGAGAGGTTGCTGAAACCGAAGAAGGCCGGGGCGCGGTCGGCGGCGCGGGCGATGGCGAGCCACCGGTATTGCGGCTCCCAATCGCCGGGGTTGAGCAGGGTTTTCCCGTCTTCACCGGTGGTGCGCTGGAGGGTGGACGTGCGGATTTCCATGCGGCGTTCGTGGCGGTCCTCACGATCCAGCAGGAGCTGGCGGTATCCGAAAAACTCGATGTCCGCGCCGGGAATCGGCGCTCCGTTGGCGGCGTCGGCGAGCCACCATTGGAGTTGGCCGCCGACGGGGCGCTGCACGAGGATGGTGTCGAGGATCCACGCCATGGTGTGGATTTCATTGCCGTCGCCAAGGGTGCCTTTGATCCACCATGCGCCGGGTTTGTCGATGGGGGCTTCGAGGTCGGCGCGGGTGTCGCGGTGGCGGCTGAGCGGGGTGAGGTCGGCCCGCCAGGTGGCGGCGGGGTCGCGGATGTATTTGGACGGGTATTCATCGATCAACCGGCTGGCGATGCGCTGCGGCCGCACGCTCGATCCATCCAGCGTCTCGGGGTTCTCGCGGATGTATTCAATCATGTCGGCGAGCAGGGCTTGGATATCGACGGGCGAGGCGGTGAGCGAAATGGAATTCGCGTTGCGGAAAACGAGGGGGATTTGTGGATTTTCGCCGGCGGGGACTTGTTCGGCGGCGTCGAAGCGGCCCCAGTTTCCCGTGATCTGGGCGAGGAGGTTTTTGCGGGCGTCGCGATGGCCGGGGCCGTGGGCGGCGATGGTTTGTTCGAGGGCTTCACGGGCTTTTTCGCGCTGGTTGCGATTGAGGAAGACCTGGACAAGCGCGTCGCCCGCGCGCGAGTTGGCTTCAAGGACGGAGCGGTAGAGCGCGATGAAGTGGTGTTCGTCCGGGAGCGTGAACCGGCGGATGCCGTCCGATGTGCGCGCGAGGCATTCGTTTTCCGCCAGGGTGTGGATTTCGAGGATGCCTTCGGCGGCGTCGGCATCCGGCTGCCGCCACCAGCCGAATTGGGCGAGGGTATCGACGCCGAATTGCGAGCGGGTGAAATCGGCGTATTCGCGGGTGATGCGCGAGGCATTCCGGGGGACCAGCCGGGCCTGCTCGGCGAGGGCGAAGCGCCAGCGTTCGCCGTCGGTGGCGGCGGCGTCCCATGATTCGGGGATTTCGTGGAGGACCGGGGCGTCGCCATCCCATGGCGCGCCTTCGGTGCCGCCGGACGGGCCGGGTTCGCCCCATTCGGGCAGCTCGTCGAGGGGGGTGAGGGTCTGGAGTTTCCACGCGTCGTTGGATAAGAGGATCTGGCCGAACTGCCGCCAGATGGCGGATTTCTCCCTGTCTTCCGCGGCATGGTCGATGGCGGCGCGAAGGAGTTGCAGGGTGCGGACGCGGTCGCGATATGAGGTGTCCACGGTTTCGCCGGCGTTGGCCTGCGGGTCGGCATCCGGGCCGCCGCGGTGGTGACGCCAGTGGCGTTGGCGGCGCTCGAATTCACCGGCGATGAGGCGGCCGGATTTCGGTGCGTTCTGATAGGCGTTCGCGGCGGCGCGCAGAATGTGCGGGTTCTCCGGGTGGCGGGCCACGGCGAGTTCCACCAGCGGGTCGAACTCCGCCCAGGCACCCAGCTCGCGGATCGCGCGCACGGCCTGGTCGAGATCCGCGCCGGAACGTTCGTCGGAGACGGGGAGGAGTTTTTCGTGATATTGGTCGATCAATTCACGCCACAGGCCGCGTTCGCGCATGTCGTCGCGTTCGGCGCGGTGTGATTCGGGGTCGGCGGTCACAACCACAGGCAATACGGCGACCGCGATCAGCAAAAACAATTTTCTCATGACAAGGGAATGACACATCCGGCGGTCGTTTATTAGCAAAATCCGGAAAAAACGGGAAATTTTCCAATGCCCGCCCGATGCCCCGGCCCGTCTCACTTTTTCTTCCGCCGCCGTCCGCGCCCGGGTTTGGGATAGGTGACCGGGGTGGGCGGGTCGGCCGCGTTCCCGTCGCGGAGCGCGCGGATCTGGTCGCGCAGGTGGGCGGCGCGCTCGAATTCCAGCTTCGCAGAGGCCTCGCGCATCTGCTCCTCCAGCTCGGAGATGACCTGCAGCTTGTCGTAGTCCTCGGGCGTCTCGGCGACGAGGGACTGGTTGAGCTTGTCCGCGTCTTCCGCGTCCTTGCGGTGCATGTGCAGGCTTTGCTGGAGCGCGCGCTTCACGCCCTGGGGCGTGATGCCGTGTTCCTGGTTGTATGCGAGCTGGCGTTCGCGCCGGTATTCGGTCACGTCGATCAACGCCTGGATCGAATCGGTGGTCACGTCGCAAAACAACACGCACTCGCCGGCGATGTGGCGGGCCGCGCGTCCGGCCGTCTGGATCAATGACGTCTCGTTGCGCAGGAACCCCTCCTTGTCGGCGTCGAGGATGCAGACGAGCGAGACCTCGGGCAGGTCGAGCCCCTCGCGCAGCAGGTTGATGCCGACCAGGATGTCGAACTCGGCGGCGCGGAGCTGGCGCAGGATTTCGACCCGTTCGATGGCGTCGATGTCGGAATGCAGGTAGCGCACCTTGAGGCCGGTGTCCTGGAGATACTCGGAGAGATCCTCGGCGGTTTTCTTGGTGAGCGTCGTGACCAGCACGCGCTCGCCGCGCTCGACGCGCCTGCGGCACAGCTCGATCGTTTCGTCGATCTGCGCCTTCAGCGGGCGCAGGGTGAGCACGGGGTCCAGCAACCCGGTGGGGCGGATGATCTGCTCGACGATCACCGGGCGCCCGCGCGCGGCCGGATCGAAATCCTCGGGCGGCTCGTCGTTTCCGCTGGCGGCGATCTTCATCCTGCGGAGGTCGAGCTGGGTGTATCCGCGGTTTTCGTCCCTGTTCGTTTTCACCGGGATGAACGTGCGGTTGTCGGCGCGCGAGTTGATGATCTCGAAAGCGCCCGGCGTCGCGGAAACATAGACGCGCTGGCCGGTCATTTCCATGAACTCGTCGAATCGCAGCGGCCGGTTGTCGAGCGCGCTCGGCAGGCGGAAGCCATGCTCCACCAGCACCGTCTTGCGCGACTTGTCGCCTTCGTACATGCCGCCGATCTGCGGGATGGTGGCGTGCGACTCGTCCACCAGCAGCAGGAAATCGCGCGGGAAGAAATCCAGCAGCGTGTGCGGGCGCGAGCCGGGTTCGCGCCCGGTGAGGTGGCGCGAGTAGTTCTCGATGCCCTGGCAGAACCCCATCTCGCCCATCATTTCGAGATCATACTCGGTGCGCATGCGCAGGCGCTGCGCCTCGATCAGTTTCCCTTCCTTCTCGAAGCGGTCGATCCGCCCGTCGAGTTCGGCACGGATCGCCCGGACCGCCTGCTTCAGGCGGTCGCTCGACGTGACGAACTGCTTGGCCGGGAAAAACGTGTGGCTTTCCATGCGGTCGATCACGTTGCCGGTGAGCGTGTGGATGCTGCTGATGCGCTCGATCTCATCGCCGAAGAACTCGATCCGCACCGCGGTGTCCTCGAGGTAGGCGGGGTGGACCTCGACGACGTCGCCGCGCACCCGGAATTTCCCCCGGCCGAACGAAATGTCGTCACGCTCGAAAAGCATGCCCACCAGCGAGGCGAGGAATTCCTCGCGCGTGATCACCTGCCCGGCGCGCACCGGCAGCATCATCCCCTCGTATTCCTCCGGCGAGCCGAGACCGTAGATGCACGAGACGGAGGCCACCACAATCACGTCCTGCCGGGTGAGCAGCGACCCCATCGTGGAGAGCCGCAGCCGCTCGATCTCCTCGTTGATCGACGAATCCTTCTCGATGTAGGTGTCGCTGCGGGGTATGTAGGCTTCCGGCTGATAGTAATCGAAGTAGGAGACGAAATACTCCACCGCGTTGTGCGGGAAGAAGTGCCGGAACTCGGAGTAAAGCTGCGCCGCGAGCGTCTTGTTGTGGCTCATGACCAGGGCGGGCCGCCCGTGGCGTGCGATCAGGTTCGCCATGGTGAAGGTTTTCCCCGATCCCGTCACCCCGAGCAGGGTCTGGTGGAGGTTACCGGCGGCGAGCGATTTCGAGAGTTTCTCGATGGCCTGTCCCTGGTCGCCCTTCGGTTCGTATCCGCTTTTGAGGTCGAATCCCATGAAATTCCGTTGCGCCGCCACCCTCGCGCGGCCCGCGCCGGTTGTCGCGTGAAAACGCGTGGCGGAACGGTCTCCGCCGTTGCAACCCGAACGGGTATCCCGAAAGGTCGGGGAGTGAGAATCATCGCAGGCAAGGCCGGGCGCGTGGCCATCCGGGTTCCCGCATCCGTCACGCGTCCCACCACGGACTTCGTGCGGCAGGCGGTTTTCTCGATCCTCGCGGATTTCGTGGAAGGCGCGCGGGCGCTCGATCTCTTCGCCGGCTCGGGCGCGCTCGGGCTGGAGGCGCTCAGCCGTGGCGCGGCCTCGTGCGTGTTCGTCGAGAAAGACCGCCGGGCCGCCTCCGTCATCACCGCCAATCTCGGGAAAGTCGGCCTCACCGGCGGCCGCGTCGTCACCTCGGCGGCGGACGTCTTCCTGCGCCGGGACGCGGCGAGATACGACCTCATCCTCGCCGACCCGCCCTACTGGAAACACCACGGCGATGCCGATGAAATCGCCCGGCTCTTCGATGCGGACGCGATCCGCCCCCGCCTCGCCGACTGCGGCTGGTTCGTCGCCGAGACCTCCTCGGCATACCGCCCTCCGCAGCACGGAGGCCTCGAACTGGCCGACCGCCGCACCTATGGCTCAAGCGCCGTGCTCTTCTACCGCCCGGCGGCGGCTGCTACAGGGTGATCTTGACCGGCGTGCCGATTTTCACCTCGCGGTAGAGCACCGGCGCGAAGTCGTTCGGCAGGCGGATGCAGCCGGCAGACGCCGGTGATCCCGGGTTCGGAATGATGCCGCCGTGCAGTCCGATCCCCCAGTCCGTGAGGCGCATCCAGTAGGGCATCGGCGCGGGCACGAACCGCGCGCCCGGTGGCAGCGGGTGGTCATACCGCGCGCTCGGGTTGATCACCTGGCCGAACTCGTTTTCCTGCCAGCCCCAGCGGTTCGATATTTTGTCCACCACCATCTCGGTCACCCGGAAATTCCCGGCCGGCGTGCGCTGGCCGTCGCGCCCGGTGGCCACGTAACACCAGCCCACCTCGCGGTTGCCGCGATGGATGGTCGCGATCTGCGAACGCATGTCGATGTGGATCGAGATTTCACCGGGGCCGCCGTCGTCATTCCACTCATACAGCACGGGCGCCGCGCGCTGTGGCGGCGGCGGCGGCGGGGACGCGCACGACCACACGCCGGGAAGAACGACCAGGACGGTGACGATGCTGCAAAAGACTCTGCCGAATGACGGGATCATGCGCGGGCGGGCCGGGAACATGCGGAAGTAATGACCGCCGCGTCAAGCATGCCGCATGCCGGTTTTTTCGCCGGGGCGCGGCCTTCACCTTGCACGGCTTGACCAATTTCCTGCAAATCCGACTATCCCGTTGCCCGTGCCAATCGAATGGTTCCATAATTCCGGGAATCCGATCACACCCGCCATGCCCGCGAAAACCCACTCCAAACCCACCGTCCTCCTCGTCGCAAGCGGCGACCTCCGCCTCTCCGCCAACCAGGTCTGCTGGCCCGCCCAAAAGGCGCTCGAAGCGTCCCTCACCGCCGCCGTCGAGGCCGAAGTCCGCCGCATCGAGCGCGCCCACCCTTACAAACCCCGGGAAAAACACGGTTTCATCGCCAGCCAGCGCGAGGGCATGGAGATTTTCCGCACCATCGATCCCGACGCCCCGCTCATCGTTGCCGAGGCCGTGTGGCAATATTCCCACCATATCCTCGCCGGACTCACCACCCATCGCGGACCCATCCTCACGCTCGCCAACTGGAGCGGCCAGTGGCCCGGCCTCGTCGGCATGCTCAACCTCAACGGCTCGCTGACCAAAGCCGGCGTGAGATACTCCACCCTCTGGAGCGAGGATTTCACCTCACCCGCCTTCAAGGCCAGGCTCGCCAAGTGGCTTGAAACGGGTTCCATCAAACACGACACCTCCCACGCCAAACCGCTCGCCAAAACCCAAATCCCCGACGCCCCGGAGAAATCCGGTGCGGAAATCGCCGCCACCCTCAAGCGCGACAAGGCGATCATGGGCGTCTTCGACGAAGGCTGCATGGGCATGTTCAACGCCATCATCCCCGACCACGCCCTCCACGCCTGCGGCGTTTTCAAGGAACGCCTCAGCCAGTCCGCCCTCTACCACGAAACCACCACCGTGGCCGATGCCGAGGCCGATGCCGTCCGCGCCTGGCTCGACAAAAAGGGCATGACCTTCCACACCGGCACCAACGACGCCACCGACCTCACCGACGAGCAGATCCGCTGGCAGTGCAAAACCTACATCGCCGCCCTGCGCATCGCCGACGACTTCGGCTGCGACGCCATCGGCATCCAATACCAGCAGGGCCTCAAGGATCTGCTCCCCGCCAGCGATCTCGTCGAAGGCATGCTCAACAACACCGACCGCCCGCCGGTGAAATCCCGCGACGGCAAACGCGTGCTCTACAAGGGCAGGGCGCTCGTTCACTTCAACGAAGTCGATGAATGCGCCGGCCTCGACGGGCTCATCACCCAGCGCGTCCACCAGGCCCTCGGGCAGCCCGCCGACAACACGCTGCACGACGTCCGCTGGGGCGCGCCCTATGGCGACGACTACGTCTGGGTCTTCCTCATCAGCGGCGCGGCCCCGCCGTCGCACTTCAACGGCGGCTGGAAAGGCGCGCATGGATACCGCCAACCCGCCATGTATTTCCCCAAAGGCGGCTCCACCCTCCACGGCGTCTCCAAGGCCGGGGAGATCGTCTGGTCGCGCATTTTCGTCAAAAACGAAAAACTCCACATGGACCTCGGCCGCGGCCGCGCCATCGACCTGCCGGAGGAAGAGACCCGCGCCCGCCTCGAAGCCACCACCCCGCAGTGGCCCATCATGCACGCGGTGACCTATGGCATCACACGCGATCAGTTCATGGCCCGCCATCAGGCGAACCACATCCAACTCGCCTACGCGGACGACGCCGAATCCGCCGACGCCTGCCTCTTCGCCAAAGCCGCCTGCGCCCGCGACCTCGGGATCAACGTCACCCTATGCGGCAGCTTGGCACCTTGATCTGGGTGCCCGTTGTGCCCCCGGCAAAATACATCCCTCAAGCGATCGCATCATTCTTCCATGATCTCGGGATCCATTGCGCATCGGATCCGCGCCGCCCTCCACTCCGATACGTGCATACTGATTGGTCAGCATTCTGATCGGTCAGTATTCCATGCCGAAATTCGCCTGCTGGAAAACACCTCGGAAAATGTGAAAAACGGCCTCATAGCGGAAATTTTTCCGAAATTTCGCGTTGCCAACCCCCAATCACATCCAGTAAATTTTTCGCAGCATGAAAAAACTCTTGATCATCGCCACCGCAGTTCTCTCCTTGGGCGGCATTGCCGCAGCCGATATTCAGGCACCTCCGGGTTCCGAATACACCGCAACCCGCAAGCTCAGCCGTGCCATAAGCAATATTCTCTACGGTTTCATGGAAATCCCGACGCAAGTCGTGCGTGTGACCGAGCGCGAAGGCCCCCATGCCGGCTATTCCTTCGGCGCGGTCGAAGGCACCAACCGCGCTCTCCGCCGTCTCGGCTACGGATTTTATGAGTTGTTCACCTTCACATGCCCAACTTATCGCGGCACTTTCCGCCCGCCCTATGAAAAGTGCGGATCCGACAATCGCATTGAAATGGATGTCGTTGGTGGGCTCGCCGAGTTCCCGCCACAGCTCGGATTCCAAACCTACTACAGCCACACCCGCACCCAGACCTATTAATTTGCCAGATCCCCCCCACCTCACGGGGCCGGCAAAAAATCACAAAAAACCGACAGCGCTCACGCCTGTCGGTTTTTTTTGTCCCCACGGCCCTCTCGATCTGAACTCCGTATTCCAAGATCCAAGTTCCCGCCCATGAACACCTTGCCACGCGCAATCGCCGCCATCCTCGCCGCCGCGCTGCTCCCCGCCCATGCCACGCCGCCGGAAACCACCCCGCCCAATGCGGATGCCTGCGAGGACACCGCCCTGGTTCACCGCCTGCTGGCAAAAGACCTCGGCACCCGCCGGTTCGATTTCGCCACCATCGTCCGCGCCAACTCCGGCAAAGAGGTCATCCCGCTCGACCGTGAGAACAAAGTCCACCGGCTCCTCCTCGATCACATCGAGGAAGCCCTCGCCTCCACCATCCGCAGGCAAAACCGCGACGACGCCCCCGTCCGCCAGGCCGGCCGCATCAACGAGGCCTCCCGTTACTTTGAGGACGACATCATGGAAAGGCTCGATGCCATCAATGGAATCGCATGCGCACCCGCTCCGACCGTCGCCGGGCACATGCAGCGCTCCGGCTACCCCGACCTCAGGCTTGTCCACGAGGAATCCGGCACCGTCTTCTACGTCGATCCCAAACTCTACCGGCAGGGATCCGAAAACAGCACATTCCGCACCTTCTACTTCGAGCCGAAAACCGACACCCTCAAGATCACCGACGACGCCGTCCACCTCATCCTCGGCATCGAGCACGACGGCAATACCGGCGAATGGAACTTCCGCGGCTGGCGCATCTCCTGCCTCGCCAACCTTTCGGTGCGACTCAAGGCCGAGTTCCAGGCCTCCAATGCCGACATGTATCGCGATTGCGAGCTTTCCATTCTGCCCGAGGCCCCCTAGCCTGCGCCTCCCATGCCATCCAAGCCCAGGCGCACCAGCGGCTCCGTCGCCATGGACGATTACCTCGAGCAGATCCTCCATCTGATCGACGAAAAAGGCTACGCACGCGCCATCGACATCTCACGCAACCTCGGCATCTCCCAAGCCAGCGTCACCAACATGCTCCAGCGCCTCGATGCCGAAAGCCTCGTCAAACACGAGAAATACCGCGGCACCGTCCTCACGGAGGAAGGCACCCGCATTGCCCGCGCCATCATCGAACGCCACGAAACGCTCACCCGCTTCCTCCGCCTCTTTGGTATCGACGAGGAGACCATTTACCGCGACGTCGAAGGCATGGAACATCACGTTTCACGCCCTACCCTGGAAGCCATCCGTGCGGTCGCGGAACTCCTCGAAGCCGACGGGAAACTTCTCGCCAAGGCCCGCGACGCATGTCGCTGAAACCGCGCTGCCCGGCAGCTGCCATGCGGACATTCAGCCGAGTCCGGCCCTGCGGAGAAAAAAATCCGCTACCGCATCCCTGATCCCGTGTTTTACTGAAACATGCCAAGGCAATGGAAATGGCTCGCAGTCCTGTTCCTGCTCGCAACCGCGGGCGGATACTGGCTTGCCCGCAGCGCGGCTCCCGATCCTGCCGCCAACTCCCCGCCGCCACGCGAAATCCCCCGCCCCCGGGCCAAGGCCGACACCCCGATGCCCGTTTTCCGCAGCAGCGACCGCTCGCCCACTGCCAAGCGCGACCGAGATGCGCTCGATGCCGGCGCTGTCGCCAACCAGCGCGTGATTGCCTTCGCATCGCGGGAGGCTCTTGAGGACTTTCTCGCACGCGCCGGTGATGGGATCCGGCTGCTCGGCCGCCTCGACGCGCTCAACGCCGTGCGAGTCTCGTTCCTTGATGTGGACGCCCTCTCGGCACTCCTCGATGGCGATGAGGAACTCTCCATGATTTATCCCGTGGAAATCCCCATGCCCGGCCCAGTCGGTGCCGGCCCCGGCGCGGTCGAACTCGGCAGTGGCCTGCTCGAATGGCTCGGCATCGCGGGCATGGATCCCGCCGGCCAGGGCGTCCGCATCGCCATCCTCGACACCGGCGTCTTCCCCCACGGCTCTTTCCAGGGAGACATCACCGCCATCGACCTCGTCGAACGCTCCGGCGATGCCGACGCTCTCAACGGCCACGGAACCGCCGTCGCCTCCATGATCGCCGGAAACAGCCGCCTCGCCCCCGGCGTCGCGCCGCTCGCCTCCCTCATCGACGTCCGCGTCGCCAACGATTTCGGCTCTTCCAACAGCTGGCTCCTCGCGGAAGGCATCCTCGCCGCCGTCGATGCCGGAGCACAGATCATCAACATCTCGCTCGGGAGCAACAACGACAGTGCGCTCGTCCGCAGCGCCATCGAACACGCACGCGAATCCGGAGCCGTCATCGTCGCCGCCGCCGGCAACCAGGGGACCGACCGCGTCTCATACCCCGCCGCCAACCCAGGCGTCATCGCCGTCGGAGCCGTCGATGCCACCGGCAACCATGTCGCCTTCTCCAACAGCGGCAAGATCGATGTCGCCGCGCCCGGCTACCGCGTCAACGCCGCCTGGCCGGGCGACATGGCCGTCAATGTCGATGGCACCTCCTTCAGCTCGCCCATCGTCGCCGGTTCCCTCGCCTGGATCATGAGCACCCAGAACGTCGGCCCGCAGCAGGCCGTCAACCTCATGAACCAATACCTCAACGATGCCGGTCCGGCGGGGCCGGACCCCACGCATGGCGGAGGCCTGCCGGCGCTCGACCGCGTCGCCACCGGCGACACACCCGGCGTCCGCGACGCCGCCGTCGCCTCCCACCACGTCATTCCTCCCGGTCCGGGATCCCCCTCGCCCATGCTCGAGGTCGTCGTGCAGAACCGCGGCACCGAGCCGCTCCTCAACACCGCCGTCACCATCAACCACCCCGGCGGCACCACCACCGCCAACATCACCAGCCTCCAGCCGAACGCCGTCCAGCCCGTCTTCGTCCCCATCCCCATCAGCCAATACCAAAGCGGCTCGCCCCTCACCTTCGACACCCGCGTCCACATCGGCGATGGAACCCCCGATGCCAATCCCGCCAACGACCGCCGCATCGATGTCCACCATCCAGAAATCGATCAGTAGCACCCTGCTGGCATGCCTCGCAGCCGCATGCGCCCCCAACGGTGAAGCGCCCCTCCGCACCACCCGTGCGCCGGTCGACGCCGCGCCAGCCAACCAACTCGTCGTCTCCGGCAACGCCTGCGGCCCAGCCGCGCTCGTCAACTCGTTCCGCTTCGCCGACGAACGCTGGCAGGCCGCCAAGCTCGCGATCGATGGTGAAACCGACCGCGGCCGCATCTTCACCATCATCCGCCGCCACGGCATGCGCCCTTCGCCCCATCTCGGCGACCGGCCGCGCTGGAGCCGTTCCGGCGTCAGCGTGATCGACCTCGCCGACATGGCCAACGAAATCAACGCCACCACCGGTCTGCCCGCCGTCCGCCACGAAGTCCTGGTCACGCGCACCGGCGAATCCCCCGCCCGCCAGCTCGCACGCACCCAACGCAGGATCCATGCCTCCCTCGCCAATGGCTTTCCCCCGATCCTCTCGATCCGCCGGTTCGCACTCCGCGAAAACGACCGCGACACGCGCGAGTGGATCGCCATCGACTCGCATTTCGTCACCATCACCCACGCCCCGCGCCGCATCCCGCGCCGTTCGAAGGAATTCACCATTCGTTACATCGACCCGTGGGGTGCACAACGTGACGAAGGCAGAATTCATGTGTCAGACGCCCTGCTCACCGCCGTGCCTTTCCCTGAAGCCCGTTTTCCAGAGGCCAACGTCGGCAGGGACCGCCTGCAAAGCGGAGAAGAAACCATCCTCGTGGCATCCGCCGTCATCGGCTACTGGTGAAAAATTGCCCTGGCAATCTACACGCAACAATCATGACAAGGCATGAAAGCGGCTCAATCGGGGCGCAATGGAGAGAATGCAATCTCCTTTGAGGCAGCCGGTTTTGCATGCCAAACACAGAACGAATCGAACCGGGATTTCCAGCAATAGCCCCTTTGCAACACGGGGTTCCGCCTTGATTCTGCCTTGTCGTCTGCTCTGGAATTCCGGACAATCCGGCACACACCATGTCAGAATCTTCCCAAGAGCCCGAACAGGCCCAGACCAAAGTCGGCACCGAACAACAATACGACGCCGCCCAGATCGACAAGCTCGAAGGCCTTGAGGCCGTACGCAAGCGCCCCGGCATGTATATCGGCGACCCCGATGAACGCGGTCTCCACCACTGCGTCTTCGAGGTTCTCGACAACTCGATAGACGAACACCTCGCCGGATACTGCGACCGCATCAAGGTGTCCATCCACGTCGATGGTTCGGTCTCCATCGCCGACAACGGCCGCGGCATCCCGGTGGACATGCACCCGAAGTTCGGCATCCCCGCCGTTGAACTCGTCCTAACCAACCTCCACGCCGGCGGCAAATTCGGCCAGGGCGCGTACAAATATTCCGGCGGCCTCCACGGTGTTGGAGCCAAATGCGTCAACGCCCTCTCCGACTGGTTCCGCGCCGACATCATGCGCGGCGGCCAAATCCACCGCATCGGCTTCGAGCGCGGCGTCACCACCCAGCCGCTCCACGTCGTCGGCGAGGTCGATCCGAAGAAAAACGGCACCACCATCACCTTCTTCCCCGACGCCACCATCTTCGTCGATACCACCGAATTCAAGTTCGACCGCCTCGCCACCCGCTTGCGCGAACTCGCCTTCCTCAACCCCGGCCTCACCATCGACCTTGAGGACGAACGCCCCGAGTCCGCGAAAAAAACCTCCTTCTTCTACGCCAAGGGCATCGAGGAATTCGTCGTCCAGCTCGGCGAAAACAAAAACGTCATCCACGAGAACCCCGTCGTCCTCAACGGCAAACGCCAGATCGAGATCGACTACGACGGCAAACAAACCACAGACGACGTCTTCGCCGATGTCGTCTTCCAATACAACGACTCCTACAACGACCAGATCCTCTGCTTCGCCAACTCCATCCCCAACGGCGACGGCGGCACCCACCTCACCGGCTTCCGCACCGCGCTCACCCGCGCCATCAACCAATACGCCAAAGGCAACAAGATCCTCAAGGACAAGGACCCCGCCCTCTCCGGCGATGACGTCCGCGAAGGCCTCGTCTGCGTCATCTCCGTCAAAATGCCCAACCCGCGCTTCTCCTCGCAAACCAAGGACAAGCTCGTCAACACCGAGATCGAAGGCGTCGTCTCATCCATCGTCTATGAGGGCCTCACCCGCTACTTCGACGAAAATCCCGCCCTCGCCAAAAAGGTCATCGAGAAATCCGTCAACGCCGCCCGCGCCCGCGAGGCCGCCCGCAAGGCCCGCGAGACCGTCCGCAAATCCGCCCTCTCCGGCGGCGGCCTGCCCGGCAAACTCGCCGACTGCTCCGAGCGCGACCCCGCGAAATCCGAATTGTATATTGTCGAGGGCGACTCCGCCGGCGGCTCCGCCAAACAAGGCCGCGACCGCCGCACCCAGGCCATCCTCCCGCTCCGCGGCAAGCTCATCAACGTCGAGAAAGCCCGCCTCCACCGCGCCCTCCAGAACAAGGAGATCCAGTCCATGATCACCGCCATCGGCGCCGGCATCGGCGAGGGCGAGCAGGACGGCGCATTCAACATCGACAAGGTCCGCTACCACAAAATCGTCATCATGACCGACGCCGACGTGGACGGCTCCCACATCCGCACCCTCCTGCTCACCTTCTTCTGCCGCCACATGCCCGAACTCGTCCGCCGCGGCTACCTCTACATCGCGCAGCCGCCGCTCTACCTCGTCACCCGGAAAAAACGCTCCGAATACGTCCAGGACGAGGACGAACTCAACCGCATCCTCATCGAACTCGGCTCCTCCGAACTCGAACTCCAGGTCCAGGACCGCTCACGCTCGTTCACCGCCGAAGAACTCAAGGTCATCCTCGAAAACCTCTCCTCCCTCTCCCGCTACATCCGCTCCATCCACGGCAACGGCGGCGACTTCCGCGCCTACCTCCAAGCCCGCCGCGCCGACGGCCACCTCCCCGAAGCCATGGTCCGCGTCCGCACCGGCAACGACGAGGAAGTCATCTACTTCCCCGACGAGGAAGCCCTCCGGACCTACGCCGAGGAAAACCGCGACCTCCGCCTCTTCGACGAGGAACTCACCGACGAGGAACTCGCAGCCCACACCGGCCCCTCGCGCCGCGCCGTGCTCCACGAACTCCACGAATCCACCGCCATCGCCAAAATCTTCGCCCGCCTCAACGAATGCGGCATCGACACCACCGTCTTCCACGACGACGACACCCCCCTCTACTACCTCCTCGAGGGCGACGGCGAAAAACAAAAGACCATCCCCGTCTTCTCCATCGACGAAATCCTCACCCGCGTCCTCGAAACCGCCGCCAAGGGCATCCAGATCAAGCGCTTCAAGGGCCTCGGCGAAATGAACGCCAAACAGCTCTTCGAAACCACCATGGCCCCCGAAAGCCGCCAGTTCCTCCGCGTCCGCCTCGACGAGGACAACCTCGTCGAAGCCGACAAGATGTTCGACGTCCTCATGGGCGACATCGTCGAACCCCGCAAACGCTTCATCGAGGACAACGCGCTCAACGTCCGCAATCTCGACGTCTGAGCACCCGCCATCGCGCTCAAAAGGCCACCCCGATGGCGAAATGAAATGTGCCGGACGGCTCGCCGGGATCGCGCGTCAGGTTGTGTCCGTATTCAAACCTTACCGGGCCGATCGGCAGATCCAGCCGCAGCCCGAGCCCCGCGGCCACCTCAATGTCCGCGCTCGCGAAATCCGTGTGATCCCGCCCCAATGCGCCGGCGTCCACGAATGCCGTGCCCTTCAGTGATCCGGCGAGCCTGCGCGTCAGCTCCGCGTGCGTCGTCCACGCCGATTCGCCGCCGGTCGGAAAACTTGCGGCCAGCGGCCCGAGTTCGCGCTCGGGAAAACTCCGGATGCTCCTCGCACCGCCGCTGAACAAGCGCAGGTCGATCGGCAGCTCGGTGCTGTCGCCCGTCGGCACGATCACGTCCGCCGAACCGCCCAGCGCGAGCTGGTAGTTGCGGTCGATCCGGTAATACCAGGCCCCCGCGATGCCCGCGCGCACGTAACCCGTATTGTTGTCTCCGATCGCCGCGCCGATCTCCAGCGGCATCGTCAGGTGCCAGCCGCTCTCGGGCATCACCCGGCTGTCGCGGCGGTCATACCTCTGGGTCAGCCTCAACCTCGGGTTCACATACTGCGTCTCGCCGATTTCCGGGCGTGGCACCCCCCTTCCCCGGATGCTCACCAGCGAATGGCCCGCGGAAAGCTCCGCGTTGTAGTGGTGGCCGATGCTCCAGCCCACGATCGCCTCGAGCCCGGTCTCCAGCGAGTCGTATCCCTCGCGGGAGTAACTCAGCGCATAGTGGCGCAGCGTGCCGGACAGCTCCCGCGCGAACAACCACGGGTCCGTCACCCGCGTTTCGCCCAGCACGCCACGGTTGCTCACCTCCACTCCCGTCGAAAATCCCAACAACCGGCCCGTGAAGTTCCGGTCCGCGTAAGACGCGCGCACGATCATGCCTTCATACGATCCCAAACCCGCCGCCAGCGAGACCTCCTTGGCGCGGGTCTCCTCCAGATGCAGGGTGCTACGGATGTGCCTCGGCTCGGTTTCCTCGGTTTCAATCCGGACCGAGGAGAAAGCCCCCGTTGCCAGCAACGCGCTCACCCGGCGGTTCATCGCCGCCTCGTCATACCAATTGTCTTCCAGCGCCCTGAACCGCCGCAGCACCCGTGTCTCACGCGTGCGCTCCAATCCGTCCACGTCCACCTCGACCAGCCGCACGCGCTGGCCCAGGTCGATGTCGAACTCCGGGATGAACCGCCCGTCCTCCAGCCGCCGCCCCATCCGGATCCGCGCGTCCGGGTAGCCCCGGCTCGTGAACGCCGTCTCCATCTCCAGCCGCAACGAATTGAGGTTCGCCGTGGTCGCCGGGCTGCCCACGAACGGCTCGGATGTCGTCCGCGCCCGCACCACCCCGCGGCCGTCCTCGCTGCGGTTCACCGATGGCCCGATGGTGTGCAGCGGCCCCGGATCCACCCGCACCACCAGGTCCACCAGCCGCTCGCCCTCCCGGCGTTCGGCAACCTCCGCCGTCGCCCTCCAGTAGCCCGCCGCCTGCAAGTCCTGCCGCAACAACCTCAATCCCGCCTCCATGTCCTCCTCGCGGAACGGCGGGTCCGGCATGCCGCGCGGACGGTTCCGCTCGGCCCGGCTCGAGAACAATCCCTCCATCCGCCTCGCCGCGTCCGCGTCCGGCGCTCCCTCGATCTCGATTTTGCCCAACCCCAGCCTCCGTCCCTCCTGCACCGTCAGCACGATCTCCTCGGGCGACACGATCCGCCAGTCCACCTCCACCTCCGAATAACCGTCGTTGCGCATCATCTGCCTCACCAGAAACGCCGCGTCGTCCGCGCGCGGTGGCGTCGCCGGTTTGTTCCGCACGTGGATCAGCCGCTCGCCCAGCAGCCGCAGCACCTGCTCCCCCGATTTCCTCTGCAGGCCCTCGATCCTTACACGCGTCTCCGCCGCCGCCACACACGTTGCGGCGGCAAGGGGGATCAGGATCCGGACGATGAGATTCAAGGCTGGATGGTATTTCTAACGAAACCGCAGCCGCCAGATGGCGAAGGTGCGCGTGTTCCCCTCGTCGCCCATGCCCGCCGAGAGATACCAGCGGTCGTGCAGCTTGAGGGTGGCGGTGGAGAACGTGTCGGAGGAATACGGATCGGACTCCGCGAGCGTGAAATCCACCCGGTCGAGCAGGCCCAGCAGCGGCCTGAGCTGGTTGCCCAGCGGCACCCGCCCGCGCCTCACCTCCTCGACGAAGAGCTGCAGCGCGCGCGAGGAGGCCGCCTGCGGATCCTCCAGCCCGCGCGTCGTCGTCCCGGTCGCCAGCAGCGTCATGATCTCGTGCTGCGGCAGCGGCGGATTCGACGTCAGTACGATCTGCGGGTCCGACAACCGCCCGTATGCCAAAATGTTCACCGTGTAGGGCCGCGGCTCGGCCGTGCCGTTGAGTTCGATCGACGGGTCCAGCCCGTTGGCCGGCGTGAACGTGATCACTGCCTCCGGGATCGCCAGCGTCGAGAACGGCAGCACCGCGCGCCCGCGCAGCAGGCGGACGGTGCCGTCCGGCCTCGGGTCGCCCAGCCGTCCGCCTACCCGCAGGTCCATCAGGATTCGTCCGGTGGCCAGGTTGCCGCGGATCAACAGCGGCTCCTCCGTCCTCAGCCGCACGTCCAGCGTCCAGTTCGCCAGCGCCTCGGGCACCGCGTCGGTTGGCGGGGCGGCGTCGATTTTCGGCAGTTCCGCCGCATCCGGCACGCTGAACGGCGTGCCGATCGGCAACAGCTCGATGTCGCGGAAAAACAAGCTGTCCAGCAGCGAAACCGTGCCCGAGACCGCCGCCCCGTCCGGCGCCCCCGCCACCCGCAGGTCCGCATTCGCCCTCACGATCAGTCCCTCGTCGCGCACCAGCGGCAGCGAATTGCCCCGCGCGCGCACATCGAACTCGCCCGCCTCGATCTGATACGTCCCGTCCGCCTCCAGCGTCCCGCCCGCGACGGTCGTGCGCAGCGACCGCAGCGCCACCCGCCCCAGGTCCGCCTCCACCACCGCCGTGATCCCCGTCACATCCGGAAAAACCTCGTCCGGGAAACCCACCGTTCCGCCGGCCAGTTCCAGCCGCCCGTCCACCACCGGATCGCCCAGCGTCCCCGAGGCACGCGCCCATCCCGTCACCACGCCGGCGATCCGGCGCAAATCCGGTGCCATCGCCGCGAACCGCCGCAAATCCAGCCTCGGCAGCTCAAGCTCGGCCTCGAGTTCGGATTCCATCAGCGTGTCAGGCTCCGCCGCCCACTCCGCCGGGGCGAATGGCAGCGACGCCTTCAGCACCGCCGGCTCGTAATCCCGCGTCTCGATTTTCCCGTCCACCGCCAGCCTGCCGTCCCGGCCGGTCGCGTTCACCACCAAATCAGCCGCCGGCACCGCCGGCTCGTCCTCCACCCGCACGTCCCTCACCTCCAGCACCGCGTCGAGCGCCGGCTCCGCGAAACTCCCGGAAAAAGACACCTCAAGCCGCGCCGTGCCCCGCCCGTCCAACACCTCGATCCCGGGTGCCCACGATGCCAGCTTGTCGAACGTCAGCGTCTCCGTGCGCAAAGTGAAATCCAGCGCCCGCTCGTCGTCCTCGCGCGGATACGCGCTCCAGTCCGCCGGGGTCTCGGGCACCGGCAGGCTGCCCCGCCCCTCCGCCATTTCCGTGCCGTCCGCGTCCGTCCACCGCAGGCGCTCCACCTCCAGCCAGCCGTCCGCCATGGAAAACGCCGCGTCCACCCGCTGCCCGTCGCGCTCCACCTGCAAATCCCTCACCTCCACCCGGCCCGGCCACCCGTAGGCAACCTCGCCCACGGCGCGCACCTCCGGCTGATCCGGTTGCAGCCACAGCGCCTCCTCGATCACCAGCTCGCCCTCATGCCCTTCCGCGGCAAGCGCCCCCTTGCCGTTCCACACCGCGTCCACCCGCGCGGCACCCGGCAGCTCCACGGCCACCGCCGCCAGCCACGCCTCGATCCGTCCGCTCTCGAATCCATTCAGATACACATGCGCGTCATACCGCCCCGTCATGGCCCGCTCGTCGCCTTCTTCCTCTTCCTCCTCGATTTCCACCTCCGCCGAGAGCGCAAAACCGTCCGCCACCAGCTTCGCCTTCACCGGCGCGTCGGGCGTCCAACCCGCGGCGATGCCCAGCGACGTCGCAAGATCCCCGTCCACCGGAGCCACATCGACCTCCGCCCTGACCGATGCCGGTGCGAATTCCTCACCCCAGACCAGCCTGAAATCCACTCCCACCACCGATTCCGGCACCGCCCCTGCGTCCTCCGGCGGCTCCCAGAAACCCGCGCCGACCACCGCATCCACCACCGCCGCAAGCGACGGAATCTCCACCTCCCCGCGCGTCTCGCGGAGAGCCATCTCCGAGCGGTCCAGCGCCGTCACCGTCTCCACCCGCACCACCGCGTCACCCGCCGCCGCCCGCGCCACCGCGCGCGCCTCGTCGGTATCCAACGTCACATCCAGCCCGATCTCGTCCACCTCCGCATCCTCCCACGTCACCCGCTCCACCAGCGCCCCGAGCGTCGCCGTCGCCGCCATCGGATCGGGTGCCAGGTTCTCGACCTCCAGGGAGAACGACGTCAACCGCCCCCCCACCGGCACCTCCATTCCCGCCAGCTCCGCCATCCGCTCCGCATCCAGCGCCCCCTCGCGCAAGCGCAGTCCCAGCGTCCCCTGCTCCGGCGTGCTGTGCATCTCGAACACCGCGTCCGCGAAATTCACCACCCCTTGCGCGAACAACCCGCCGCCTTCCGGATGCATCAGCTCCAGCCCCTCCACATCCAGCCATTCCTCATACACCAGCCGGTCCACCCCGATCCGCTCCGGCGTCCACTCGATCCCGACCCGCTGCGCGGCAACCCACCCTTCACCGCCTTTTTCAAGTCCGCCGAACTCGATCGTGATCTCCCCGCTGCCCGCCGCATGGCGGATCGACGTCCCGCCCAGCTCCATCGTCTCCATTTCCGGCCCCCGGATCACCGCCGTCAGCCCGCTCACATCAAACGCATGATCCACCACCAGCTCCCGCACCTCACGCAACGTCTCGTTCAACGCCGCGAAATCGAAAGGCTCGTCCGGCGGTTCATCGTCCTTCGGCACGATCTCCAGATCCAGGTGGATCTCCCGCGCGCTCACCCCGCGCACCTCGCCCCGGATCAACCGCATGAACTCGTAATCCGGAGCCAATTCCGCCACCGTCAGAACCTCCAGCCCCGCGTCCGGCATCGACACCGCCACATCGTGGAATGACAAACCGCCCGTCAGCGACCCGCGCAGCTCGAACGCCACCTCCGCCCCCGCCTTCTCCGCGAAATACGCCGCCACCCTCGGGGCCAGCATCCGCAACCCCGGCCCGTTCAGCCACCACACCCCGCCCGCCAGCAGCAACACCAGCACCACAAGAAAACGACGGACCCACCGCCACAGGCGGCGCTTCGGGCGCACGGGTCTCTCATCAACCTCCGAACTCACCAGCCAATCCTCACGCCATTCCCGCAAACGGTCAACCGCCGTCTTCCCGTAAAAGGTGCCTCCGGCTCCTTTCCCCGTAGCAGGTGCCTCCGGCTCCTTCCCGCCGCAAGACACCACCTCCCTCCCCCCATCACCCCCCCAA
>SLAV01000297.1 GCA_007126655.1 Haloferula sp.
GGCTCCATCAAGCGTGGCCGGAGTCCAATGGATGCCGTCGGTCGAGGTGTAGATATTGCCTAAAACCGAGGTGGGACTGGCCCGCTGGCCGATCAACCGGCGATTCATTTCCACAATGTGGGTGATGTGTTGCTCCGGACTGAGCGAACCGGCAGCCGGAAGACCTGTCAGTGGTTGCGGCAGCGACCAGTTGACGCCATTCGTCGAGGTCACGACACGACCGTTGCCTGCCTCGTCCATGCCGACGCAGATCCACATCCGGTGCAATCTGCTGAGCGACACCGCCCGGAATCCCATGGGCAGCATCCGGTGAGTCCATTCCATACCGTCGTCGCTGACGAGGATCCGGTCTCCGGCGAGCGCGTAAATTTGGTTGCCGATCACCACCATGTCGCTCACACGAGGTCCCGGCATTTCCTCCATCCGCCATTGCCACGAGCTGAACGGGGAATCCGCCACCGTGAGCCGCATGGTGACCATGGCCTGGCCGCCGCCGTTGACGATCCTGCACGTGTAGATGCCGGTGTCCGCATCCGTCAGGGACGATAGTTCCAGCACTGGTCCGGTCGCGCCGCTGATCAGTTTGCGGTTGTGCCGCCATTCGTAGGTCATCGGCTGCGAGCCGCGGGCTTCCACCCGCAACTCGGTGGATAATCCAGCAAAGGTCGATAGATCACCGGTTTTGTAAACGACGTCCGGAGCGACGAGTCTTTCCGACAATTGCACGGCGATGCTGTCGGTGCTGCCGTAGCTGTTGCTCACGACCACGTGATACGCGCCCAGCGAGTCCTTGGTGACCGGATCGATGATGAGTCTGTTTTCCCAGGCCCCGGGCAGGGCTTCGCCGCCGCGGAACCACTGGTAGCTCAGCGGCCGGGTGCCATCCGCGCCGACGCTGAACGTGGCGCGCCCGCCGATCGGGACTTCCCGGGGCCGCGGATGGTTATTGATGACAGGGGGCGAGGGCGGGGTTCCGCGCAGGGTGAACGGCCCGGGCACGCCGCCCATGGCGGTGTCGATGGCGATGAAGTAGCGGGTGCCTTCCACGGCCTCGAAGTCCACCCGGCTCCAGCGCAGCATGTCGTTGACGTCGTCGTTCGAGGCGATGGCGGTGAAGTTTTCCGGCGCGAGCGGATCGCCGGTGTAAACGGCGAGCACGGTGTCGGTGTCGCTGCCCTCGGTGTTGAGGGAGAACGGGCCGGAGGTCGGCGCGTCCCAGCGATACCACACGCTGTGGCCCGCGCCGACACCGGCGTGGGGGGCTGCGGTTTCGAAGGGTTGTGCGGTGGCGCCGCGGTTGGAGCCGGTGACTTCGAAATCCATGCCCTCGAGGATGAACGCACCGCTCAGCAGGTCGTTCGCGGCGACGTGCTCCAGCGTCAGGGTGAGCAATTCGCCCTCCGGGCTGTCGCTTGCAATGACAAAGCGGTAGTGCGCGCCCGCCTCGGCCAGGAAGCTGGAGCGCGTTTCCGCAGTGGCGGCGGAGTCCTCTCCCGAATCGGAAACCACGCGCAACGTGTCGCGGGTTTCGCCTTCGAAGACGATCACGCGCTGTCCGTCGCCCAGGGAGGAGGCGGTGAGCGCCGTGAACCCGTCGTATGGCGCCTGCCATGCGAACCAGAGCGTGCGCGACCCGGATGCCGGCGAAAACGAGTCCTCATCCGGCTCGCGGGTGGCGTTCCGGTTGCTGCCGTTCCATGTCGAGTAATTTCCCTCGAACACGAACGGGGTGTCAAACCGGTCGTGCGGAGTCGGCAGCGTGATTTCGGTGAGGAAGCGGCCCAGATTGAGCCGGCCGCCGGAGGAGACTTTGCCATCGAGAGAGGGCAGCTCGTCGGCGGACTGGTACAGGGCTTCGATCAAGTCCTCCATGGAGGCATCCGGATAATGCGCGAGCGCCAGGGCCAAAGCCCCGCTGACGTGTGGCGCGGCCATTGAAGTGCCCTGGAGGTAGCGATAATCCGAGACGCTGTTGCTGTAGGTGGACCAGATTTCCCAGCCGGGTGCGGCGATATCCACCGTGTTCCGGCCATGGTTGGAGAATTCCGTCAGGTGGTCCCGCGCATTGGTGGCGGCCACGGAGACGACGTTTGGCAGGTTGTAGCTCGACGGGTAATGGGGCCGCGCGTCGTTGTTGACGCCCGAGTTTCCGGCGGCCGCGACAAACGGGATGCCGTCGTTCGCACAAGCGGCGATCGAATTCCGCAGGGCGTGGCTGAAGCCGCCGCCGCCCCAGCTGGCGTTGATGATGTGCGCGCCGTTCTGGCGCGCGTGGTTGATCGACCTGATCGCGTCCGATGTGTGACGCCGCCGTTCGGACCGATGAATTTCACCGCCATCAACCGGACGTTCCAGGCGACGCCGGTCAGTCCCACGCCGTTGTTGCCGCGCGCGCCGATGGTGCCGGCGCAGTGGGTGCCGTGGCCCTGGGTGTCCATCGGATCGGCGTTGTCGTCGTAGAAGTTGTAGCCGAATAGGCCGCTGCCGGGTGTTGGGCCGGGGTTCAACCACATGTTGTCGGCGAGATCCTCGTGGTCGTAGCGGATGCCGGTGTCGGTGACGGCGACGACAATGGACGAGGCATCGTTCCGGACCGCCCATCCGGCCCGCGCGTCGATATCGGCACCGGCGGTGTAGCCGCTCACGCCGCCCGGGTTGTGGAGGCCCCAGAGCTTGTTGGCGGTGTAGGCCGGGTCGTTCGGTTCGAGGCACGGCCAAACGAGGTAGTCCGGCTCGGCATAGCCGGCGATTTCGCCGAGCGCGGCAATCCGTTGCGGAAGCTCCGCGGGATGATCGGTGCGTTGATCGAAGGACACCCGCATCGCATCATCGCCGACGGGTTCGACCGTTGTGAAACCCTGCTGTGAAACCCGCCGGGCGAATTCCGCCTCATCGACGCCGGGGCGTGGCGCGGCCAGCAGGTGATCGGCCACCATCACGTCGCGGTGGATCATTTCACCGGTCTTGCCTGACCATGTCTCCTCCACCCGCAGCAGCGGATATTTGAAAATCTCCGTCTCGTAGATGGCCGTGCGCCCGCGATTCCCCACGGCGTCCGCGTCGCTCCACTGTTCGCGAATCAGGTTGGAGCCCGCGATCAGCGGGTCGGACGGGTGGGTCGGCGGGTCTTCCCGTGCCTCGACCTGGTCTTCCTCGTCATGTTCATCCGGTCCGGCGGATCGTTCAACCCAAGGCGCGGGCGCGGGTTCATCACCAGTTGGTGCGACATCCAGGTCCGCGATGGCGGCATCGTCCGGGCCGTTGCCCGCGCCTTCGGCCTGCGTGGCAGTGCCGTGATCCGGCGTGCTCTCCGATGGTTGTGGTAAATGTCCGCTCAGCAGCCAAAGTCCGGCAAGCAGGACGATGGACGAAATCGTGACGAGCCAACGTCCTGAAATCTTGAATTTCGACATATTGCGCATGATGCGGAGAACTGAAAGCGGCATCAAGGGAATAGTTTATCCGGTTTTGTTCGTTGCCGAAGATCATCCAGAAGCGCCATGAGCACCATGGCGGGAACGCCGGGGCAGCCGGCGATGATCCGCCGGGTCGCACGGGTCCGAAGGTGGATGGCGGGGCTGGTATGCGAACGACCGGGCGGGTTGATTGCCCGCAGGATGTCGGGGATTTTTTGCCGGGGATTTTTCCCTTCCGACCGTCGGAGCGATTTGATAGAAGAACTCAGATTGCAACAATCAAGTAAAAGCCAATGCTGCTGTTGCGGCCAATCATTCGCCAAACCATGATCATGAAAAGAACCGCATCAATCGGCACCGCCCTATTCGTGTTCTCACTCCCTCTTGCACCCCAAACAGCAAGTGGAATCAGTGTTTTTTCCGAATTGACAATTGATTTGATTGAAATTTCGACGATTCCCGGCTTCCGACCGTATGAGTATCATCCGGATCGCAACTTCATACTTCTCGTCGAGGAGAGACGCACGGTGCATTTGAGCGATGGCATGACGACGCAATTCGGTGCCGGGACTTCAAGTGGATCGTCCGCTCCATTCGTGTCCGTTTCGCAGGATGGTGAGTCACTTCAATTCAAGTTCGGGCCTACGGATCCTTTTTACGAGCGCTTTTCCTTTGGCAGCTGGCCCACCAGCGTATCGACGTTCTTTCGCCTGAAGCTGGATGAGCCACCAGTCCTGATTGCTGAGGAAGGTTCCTTCGATGCCGTCTTGTCCGGCCGCCTGCGGGTGGATGGGTCTGGTCCGACCAACGATGATTCGGTTTTGCTCGGAGCCGATGTGGGTGATTTGATCCCGTTTTCAGTGACCTACACGCGGACCGACGGCCCATGGACGGCATCTTCGTTCGACTCGGAATTCAGCTACACGTTCGACGCCGTGATCATGATCCCGGAACCATCCATCCCGGCTCTTTCCGTGTTGTTCGGCATCCTCACGTTGACGCGGCGACGCCGATGAGGGAATGAATCTTGTCCAAACGATATTGGCAAACAACCCCGCTCACAGCGTGGGCGGCACGGTAAGCAGGATCGACGGTGTTCTCAACGCGGTCGAACCAGTCCCCGGCGGATAACCAAGCCGGCGGACACGATTACATCGGCTTAACCATGCGTCCCGGCGAAATCCCCGGCAGAGCTGCCGTGGACAACACATGATTCGTTCCCGGCCTGGAAATCAGCGCTCCCGCTCCCGAACCCTCCACCACAGACTTGGCCGCACCCGGCATGCCCGGGATTGAATTGCGGAGGAAACGGGATTGAAAACGATCAGGATCCGGAATCGCGCCGCTGGATCGTTTCGATGGCCTGACGCATGATGAGTTCAAGTTCGCCGGTGGTTTCCCCGACAGCTTCCGACAGCGCGGCGAGCGAGGCTTCACCGCCGGTTTGTGAGAGGATGCGCACGGCGGACTGGCGGCTGGAGCCGTCGCTGGATTCGAACTCGTCCAGCATGGCCTCCTCGATGAGAGGTCCCATGGCAATGCAGTGGTTTTCCCAGAGGGTCGAATTATCCCGCCATTGGGAAACCAGAACGGGAACCATGGATTCCGATGGCTCCTTGAGCGCGAGGGAAACCAGATCCGCCGGGGCTGTGGTGCCGCGTTCGTGCAGGCCTACGGCGGCACGGGTGGCGGCTTTGGATGCGGCGACCGTGTCCTGGTCCCAGACCGCGAGCGCGCGGGCGATGGCACCGTGGAAATTAACGCCGGGTTCCTCGAACAATTCGTGCAGGCGGCGGGTGATGTCCGCACGGTAGGAACGGGGTTCGGCATCGGCGAGGCGGAGCACGGCGCGTTCGACGCGATGGAGGTCGATGCTGTTGAGTTCGTGGAGGTTCAGCTCGTAGAATTCAGGTTCGTCACGCCGGATGAGTTTTTCCGAATCGCTCTCGATGAAGATGCTGTTGTCGATGACGATTTCGGCGACGTGAACCTCGGGAAGAATGCGGCGGACTTCGCCGAGGGGGGAGGCGAGCGCGGCGAGGCGTTCGAGGTTCATCTCCACGCCGGTTACGACGAAGAGGTAGTTGCCTTCGTCGCGCGGGAAGATATGGGATAAGGGATCGGCTCCGGTAATGCGGATGATGTAGTCGCGGACGCCGATGCGGTTGCTTTCCCGCAGGCCGATCAGGAACAAGCCGTATGCGCGGTATGGGGCGTCGGCGCTCTCAAGGCGGTCGATTTCCCGCTCGAGCGGTCTCAGGCCGATGGATTCGCGCAATTCGCGGATGCGTGCGGTTTCAGGGTCGATTTCCTCGGGCGTGTCCTCATGATCCGTTTCCCTTGCAGGGTCAACAGCCGCCGTGTCGCGCCCATCAATGGGATCAGTGCCTTCCTGGAAGAAAAACGGCAGGGACAAGAGTGCAACTGACATGATGCATCCGATGGAAATGGCGGGGATTCTGGAACGCGGGTTCGCATAGATGAGAAGGGTGAAGCCCACCAAGGCAACGAAGCTGGCGAGGATGAGTCTGCGGGTCTGGTCGATGCCGTCGAGAAGGCCGCCTTGTTCGCTGCCGAAGATCAACAAAAGTGCCATGAGCACCATGGCGAGAACCCCGAGGAAGCCGGCGATGATGCGTTGCGGGGGCACGGGTTCGAATGCGGAGGGTGGGGGCGCGGTATGGTATGCCGCCTGCTGGGCAGGCTGGTATCCTCGGGGCGAATCCGCCGGCAAATTGACGGGCGGGGCGTGCGGGATGCGCTGGAAGCGTTCGAGACCGCGTTTTCGGGCTTCGCCGGGGTAGAACTTGCGAACACGGACGATCACCTCGTCGGTGATCCGGAAGCGATGTTCGCAGATTCCGCATTCGACAATTCTGTCGCGCAGTTCGGGCTGCACCCTGAACCGTTGTCCGCATTCAGGGCAGCGGATAAGCAGCTTGGAATCGTCTTTATCGGAATGGATCATGCTTCGGACACACCTTCAACCTTTTCCCGGACACTTTGCAACCATTGATCCCCCGAAACCGGGTGCGAGATGGGAACTGTATCGGGGAGACATTTGCTTTGATTCAATGTGTTCGTGGCAGGGCGATTCGCAGCAGGGTTGCGGGGGATTCGGCGACGGGCGCGGAACTGTGGCGCGGGAGGAGCAGGGAACTTCCGCGCGGATATGGACGCCCGTCGCCGCCGCGCAGCGAGCCTTCGAGGATCGAGAGGATGGCGAAGCGACCGGAGTCCGCGGCGCGGGCGGCGTCGCCGGCGCCCAGCCGGACGCGCTCGGTCTTGAAATGCGGGCATTCGGCGAGGACGCCGCCGGATGGCGCGTCCATGGCGGGTTCGACGTCGTCGAAATCGATGCTGGCCAGGGAGGGTTCGACGTGGAGTTCGCGCGGTTTGCCGTCGAGGCCCGGGCGGTTCCAATCGAACACGCGGTAGGTGGTGTCGGAATTCTGCTGGATCTCGTGGATGAGGAATCCGGCGCCGATGGCGTGAAGGCGGCCGGACGGGATGAAGATGGATTCCCCGGGTTCGGGTTCGAGGGCGTGGACGCAGTCCGCGACGGTGCCGTCGCGGATCGCGCGCTCGAAAGCGGCGCGGTCCACGCCGCGACGGAGCCCGACATGGAGTTTCGCACCCGGCTCCCTTCCGGCGATGACCCACATCTCGGTCTTTGGTTCGCCGCCGAGGCTTGCGGCGACATGGGCGGGCGGATGGACCTGGATCGAAAGGTCGTCGCGGGCGTCGAGGATTTTGAGAAGGATGGGGAAACGCTCCGAATCCGGGCAGTCCGGGCCGAAGATCGCGTCGCGGTGGTCGCGCCACAGCGAGTGCAGCGTGGTGCCGGCGAAGGGCCCGTGATCGACGACGGACATGGCTTCCTCACGGTCCACGATTTCCCATGATTCGCCGTATGGGGTTTGTGGTTCGGGCAGCTCGCGCCCGTAGGTGCGCTCGATTTCGCGCCCGCCCCAGACGCGCTGCATGTAGATCGGGGCGAAAGTGATCGGCTCCACGGCGCGGATGCTGGGTGCTGCGTCCGGGTTTGCCAAGCCGGGACATGGGGCTGAAGATGGCCGGATGGGCGGCAGGAAACGACTGGGGCGTTCTTTTTTCGAGGCCGGGGTGCTGGATTGCGCGCGCGGGTTGATCGGTTGCGAGCTGCGCTGGGGCGGGCTGCGCGGCGTGGTGGTGGAGACCGAGGCGTATGCCGAGCACGGGGATCCGGCGTGCCACACCGCGAGTCGCCCGGGGACGCGGGCGTTCGTGCGGGATTTTCCGGCGGGTTCGGCCTATGTGTATTTCAACTACGGGATGCACTGGATGCTCAACGTGCTGACGAAATCCTCCGCCCAGGGGAACGGGCTGGTGCTGATCCGCGCGCTGCGGCCGACCGGCGGGTTGGACGTGATGCGGCGGCGGCGGGCGGCGCGACTGCGGCGCGAACCGCCGGGGCATGACCGCTGGTTGTGTTCGGGGCCGGGGAAACTGGCGGCGGCGCTGGCGGTGACCGGGGAGGACCACGGGCGGGACTTGTGCCATGGCGCGGGCGTGCACGGGTTTTTCCGGGGCGCGGGAGGGGTGGCGGAGATCGTGGCGACGCCGCGGATCGGAATCTCGAAAGCGGTGGATTTCCCGTGGCGGTTCGTGGCGGCGGGCGACAGTTATGTCTCGCGGTGAGTGCGGGGCGATTTCCTCCTTGCGCGGCGCGGGCGCGCGGGAATGCTGGCGCGGCTGATGAGTGACGAATTCCGATTGATCCACGGCGACTGCCTGGAAGTGATGCGCGGTATGGACGGCGCGTCGGTGGACGCGGTGGTGACTTCGCCCCCATACAACCTTGGAATCCGGTATCGCACGTTCAAGGACACCTCGAAGCGCGTTGATTTCCTCGGGTGGTGCCGCGAGTGGGCGTCGGAGGTGAGGCGGGTGCTGGCGGACGACGGCTCGTTTTTCCTCAACGTGGGCGCGGCCCCGGCGAATCCGCTGATGCCGCACCAACTGCTGCTGGCGTTGTGCGACGGGGACGCGCCGTTGTTCGTGCTGCAGAACACGTTCCACTGGATCAAGTCGATCTCGGTGGAGACGCGGGACGGCGGGCTGGTGAGCGCGGGGCACTTCAAGCCGATCAACTCGAAGCGCTATGTGAACGACTGTCACGAGTATGTGTTCCACCTGACCAAGACGGGCGCGGTGGAGCTGGACCGGCGGGCGGCGGGGGTGCCGTATGTTTACAAATGCAACATCTCGCGCTGGGGGCACACGGGCGGGGAGGACCTGCGGTGCCGGGGGAACAACTGGTTCATTCCGTATGACACGATCCAGCGGCGCGACAAGGAGCGCCCGCATCCGGCGACCTTTCCGGTGGCGCTGGTGGAGCAGTGCGTGAGGATCCACGGGCTTGGCGGCGAGACGCGGCTGATGGATCCGTTTCTGGGGATCGGGTCCTCGGCGCTGGCGGCGCGGCGGATGGAGGTGAAGGCATTCACCGGGATCGAGCTGGACGAACATTATCTCGAAGTAGCGCGTGAACGGCTGGCGGACGCGCGGGAAAAGGCCGCGGGGGATTTGTTCGGCGGCGGATGAGAATCCGTGGTTCCAGAAGCGGACTTCAGGTTGGCATTTTCGCTCGCCCGGCGGGTCGGTAGGGCGGATGATCCGCGGCGTGCCGCGCATCCTGGTCATCGAAGACGACAAGGCCACGTCTGCCGCAATCACGGGCGGGCTGGAGGAAGCGGGGTTTTCGTGTGCCGCCGCTGCGGACGGAGCACGGCTTTATTTTTTGCCCGCCGTAATTCAAGGAA